>JAZULD010000112.1:0-5311 GCA_045643625.1 Acetatifactor sp.
GATGAAGTAAGAATCTTCATCCCTGCAAGCCTTGTATCCGACAGCTATGAGAAGGATCTTTCCAAGTACGCAGGTCAGGAGATCGTGTTCGTTATCAGCGAGTACAATCCTAAGAGAAGAAGATACATCGGTGACCGCAGACAGCTTCTTGTTGCTAAGAAGGCTGAGCTTCAGAAGGAACTCTTTGCAAGAATCAAAGAGGGCGATGTAGTTGAAGGCTGTGTTAAGAACGTTACCGATTTCGGTGCTTTCATCGATCTGGGCGGCGCAGACGGTCTGCTTCATATTTCCGAGATGTCCTGGGGACGTGTTGAGCATCCTAAGAAGCTCTTCAAGATCGGTGATGCTGTTAAGGTTCTCATCAAGGAGATCAACGGCAACAAGATCGCTCTGTCCTTAAAGTTCAACGATTCCAACCCTTGGAAGGACGCTGCTGAGAAGTACGCAGTTGGCAACGTTGTAACCGGTAAGGTTGCAAGAATGACCGACTTCGGTGCTTTCGTAGAGCTCGAGGCAGGCGTTGACGCATTACTTCATGTTTCTCAGATCGCTAAGGAGCACATCGAGAAGCCCGCTGACGTATTAAGCGTTGGTCAGGAAGTAACCGCTAAGGTTGTTGACTTCAACGAAGCTGACAAGAAGATCTCTTTAAGCATCAAGGCACTCTTTGCTCCCGAGCCCGCTGAGGCAGCTCCCGTAGTAGAAGAGAATGCTGATGTAGTATCTGTTGATATCGACGCTGTTATCGCAGCAGATGCTGAGTAATATTTAAATAATCAGAATGATTAAGGTGCGTTCCTTACAAGGGACGCACCTTTTTATTTTGCACTAAGGAGGGACCCTTTGGGAGGATACCTTAGTGCTCCATACAGGCAAAAAAAATCCCCCGCAGCACGCAGGGGATAGCAACCGTAGCTATAACATTTCATTTGCTGACTGATTATACTTTCCGGGTGTTTGATCCGGCAAAATGGCAGGCAGTTAGTAACTCAGCGCCATCAGATTCAGAATGTGAGATGCATAGATTCCGAAGGCTGAGCGGTCTCGCTTGATGGAGTCGGTGAGCTCAAAGAACATCTCCTTACCCTTGTAATCCCTGCGGAAGATGGGCTCGAAGAGCACTTCAGCCTGGGGCAGATAATCGGAGATCTTGCGGGTGTAGCAGGTACTTGCGGTGGCCTGAACACGATACTCCTTGTCGACGAAGGTGGCAACGGATTTGTGCAGCGCCAGGTCTTCTTCGGGAAGATAGTAGTAATCCTTGTAGTTGGAGTAGAAGTATTTTAATTCACCTTCAAATATCGGAACCTTGACCACAGCCTCATCGCCCTCACCGCGGAAGTAGAAGCCGCCCACGTAATTGCTTGCAAGAACGGGCAGGGGAGTGGAGGGGATGATGGTGATCAGCAGCTCCTTGGAGGTGTTGTTGTCCTGATCGCGATAGTAGTTGGCGGTCACTTTTTTTACACCGGGGATCTCATTGAAGAGATCGTAGTAAGCCAGGATGGGAAGGATCTGCAGCATTCCGCGCAGATCGTCCGCATTGTGCAGAAGCAGTGCCTTCATGCCGGAGCTTGTGGGGGTGGTCACGTAGTCGCGATAGACCTCGATCAGCTCTCTGCCGGAGAAGGGATCCACTCTGTGAATGCCCAGGAACTCCTCAACGGATTTCTGCTTGCAGCTGTTCATCTTCAGGAAGAAGCGGTAGGGCGCGATCCTGCGGTAGATGTCGATACTTGTAAGATCGTCGAAGGAATAGGGCAGCTCATGCTCTTTTACCTTCTGGTTCAGGTAGGGAATGTCAAAGTGATCACCGTTGAAGTGGATCAGATAACGGTAGCCTGCAGCCAGGGTAAAAAATGCTGCCAGAAGGTCTTTTTCCTCGTCATAGTTCTCGGCTAAGTACTGGATCAGCTGCCAGTTGTCGTCCTTGTAGTAGGCGCAGCCGATGAGATAGAGCTTGGAGGAGCCTGCAGTGAAACCTGTGGTCTCAATGTCAAAAAAGAGGGCCTCCTCGAGGGGCGCGATCTTCTCAAGGGGATATTTTAAAGTGAAATTCTCGATAGTCTCGGTGGATACGATCATATTGCCTCACATTCCGCAGCAGACAGGGGTGACAGACCAATTTGGACAGACCTGAAAAGCCGGCTGCTTTTACAAGACCAATATAGCATATTCCACAAATTTGTTGTAGTATTTTGTGAAAAATAATAGTATAGTATAAAGTGTTTTATTTTAGGCTAAGAAAGGATTGAGAATATGGCTAAGCGTACATTTGTGGGCGGCGTTCATCCCAATGACGGAAAAGCTCTGTCCAAGGATAAGCCCATTAAGGATCTGCTTCCCAAGGGAGATCTGGTCTATCCCGTATCCCAGCACATCGGTGCTCCCGCAGTACCTGTCGTTGCCAAGGGTGACAGAGTGCTTGTCGGACAGAAGATCGCTGAGAGCGGCGGCTTTGTGTCTGCGCCTGTCTATGCTTCCGTATCCGGAACAGTCAAGGCGATCGAGCCCAGAAGAACTGTGACAGGTGACACTGTCAACTGTATTATCGTTGCGAACGACAATTTATATGAGAGTGTGGAGTATCATCCCATCGCTTCCTTAGATGATATTGATGGTCCCGGCATTTTAGAGCGTGTCAAAGAGGCGGGCATCGTAGGTATGGGCGGCGCAGGCTTCCCCACCCATGTGAAGCTCTCCCCCAAGGAGCCCGACAAGATCGATTATGTGATCGTAAACTGTGCGGAGTGTGAGCCCTATCTGACCAGCGATTACCGCAGAATGCTGGAGGAGCCCGAGAAGCTCATCGGCGGTTTAAAGTGCATTTTAAAGCTGTTCCCCAATGCAAGAGGCGTGCTCGCGATCGAGGACAACAAGCCCGACTGCATCTCCCTTCTTCGTGATATGACCAAGGAGGACGGCAAGATCACAGTTGCGGCATTGAAGACCAAGTACCCTCAGGGTGCCGAACGTCAGATCATTTACGCTGTCTGCGGACGCAAGGTCAACAGCAAGATGCTGCCTGCGGACGTTGGCTGTGTAGTCAATAATGTGGATACTGTTGTGGCAGTTTACCGCGCTGTTATGGAGGGCAAGCCTCTCATGGAGAGGATCGTCACCGTGACCGGCGATGCCATCAACGATCCCCGCAACTTCAGAGTTCCCACCGGAACCAACTATGCCGAGCTCGTTGAAGAGGCAGGCGGTTTCAAACAGCAGCCCGAAAAGATCGTCAGCGGCGGTCCCATGATGGGCTTTGCGCTGTTCGGACTGGATGTGCCCGTGACCAAGACTTCCACAGCACTTCTGTGCATGACCAAGGATGAGGTCGCTGCAAGCAAGCCAGGTCCCTGCATCAACTGCGGACGCTGCGTAGAGGTATGTCCCGGAAGGATCGTACCCAGCAGAGTGGCTACTTTTGCCGAGCATTTCGACGAGGAGGCATTCCTTGAGAACAACGGCATGGAGTGCTGCGAGTGCGGCTGCTGCAGCTATATCTGCCCCGCAAAACGTCCTCTGACCCAGGAGATCAAGTCCATGCGTAAGATCCAGCTGGCGAAGAGAAAGAAATAGGAGGTTAGGACATGAGTGATAAATTGAATGTTTCATCCAACCCTCATGTGCGCTCCAAGGTGACCACAAGCGGCATTATGCTCGCTGTGATCATCGCCTTGATGCCTGCCATGGGCTTTGGAATCTATAACTTCGGAATCAGGGCGCTGTGGGTAGTCCTTGTGACTGTCGCATCCACCGTGCTGACCGAAGCAGTATACGGTCTCATTGTGAAAAAGACCACCATCGGTGATCTCTCCGCAGTGGTAACCGGCCTTTTGCTTGCACTGAACCTTCCCGTGAACCTTCCCCTGTGGATGGCTGCAATGGGCGGTTTCTTTGCGATCCTTGTTGTAAAAATGCTTTTTGGCGGTCTTGGACAGAACTTCATGAACCCTGCGCTGGGCGGCAGATGCTTCCTGCTCATCGCATTCCCTGCGTTCATGACCGATTTTGCCACAGATGCCTTCACCGGCGCGACTCCTCTGGCAGCCTTAAAGGCAGGAGAGAGTGTTAATGTCATGGACATGATCATCGGCCGTCACGGCGGTACCATCGGCGAGACTTCCATGATCGCGCTGCTGATCGGTGCATGCTTCCTGCTCTTACTGGGCGTTATCGACCTGCGCATTCCCGGTTCCTACATCGTGACTCTGGTTATCTTCACCGTGATCTTCGGCGGACACGGTTTTGATCCCGCGTACCTTGCGGCTCAGCTGGCAGGCGGCGGTCTGATGCTCGGTGCATTTTTCATGGCGACCGACTATGTCACCAGACCCATCACCGTGAAGGGACAGTATGTATTCGGTATTTTCTTAGGTATTATGACCGGAATCTTCCGTATCTTCGGACCCGGCGCTGAGGGCGTTTCCTACGCCATCATTCTGGGCAACCTCCTGGTACCTCTCATCGAGAAGGTCACCAAACCCAAATTTTTCGGGGAGGGAGGCAAATAATGAAGAAGAAATCAGACGTTAGTATTATGTTAAAAGAGGCGGGCATTCTGTTCGCCATCACTCTGATCGCAGGACTTCTGCTCGGTTTTGTCTATGAACTGACCAAGGATCCCATTGCGGTTCAGAAGGAACTTGCCGTAAAGGCTGCCTGCAAGGCTGTTTTTGCGGATGCAGACTCCTTTGAGGAGATCGATGCAGTCCCTTCCGCGGAATTAATGGCAGAGTATGCCGAGAGCGGCGTGAAGGCAGGTACTGTTTTCAAGGCTCTTGACAAGTCCGGAGAAGAACTGGGCTATGTTGTCCGCATGACCTCAACTCAGGGCTACGGCGGCAATATCGTGCTCTTTGTGGGTGCACGAAACGACGGTACATTAAACGGAATCTCTCTGCTTGAGATCAGCGAGACTCCCGGTCTCGGCATGCAGGCCGAGAAGGTGCTGGTTCCTCAGTTTGAGAACAAGCAGGTGAGCCGCTTCAGCTTCACCAAGACCGGCAGCCGTTCCGATTCCGAGATCGACGCCATCAGCGGTGCGACCATCACCACCAGGGCTGTGACGAACGCAGTCAACGGCGGACTGAAATTCTGTCAGGAACTGATGAAGGGAGGTGCCGCAAATGAGTAAGAATAAAGGTACTTTTGCAACTTCCTGGGAGCGCCTGGGCAACGGCCTGATGAAGGAGAACCCAACCTTCGTGCTGATGCTGGGTATGTGTCCCACCCTTGCGGTAACCACTTCCGCCATCAACGGTCTGGGCATGGGTCTTACCACCACAGCCGTTCTGATGCTCAGCAACTTAAT
>JAZULD010000113.1:0-9743 GCA_045643625.1 Acetatifactor sp.
ACTGCTCTCCCCGATGCGCTCTCCGGCGGCATGAAGCGCCGCGTCAGCCTGGCGAGAGCCCTGTGCCACCCCTTTGATATTCTGGTGCTGGACGAGCCCTTCACCGGTCTTGACGACGCCACCAAGGAGATCTGCATCCGGACCATCTCAGACACCTTAAACGGCAGGGCCCTGATCCTGACCACCCACGATGCCGCAGATGCGGAAAGCTTGCAGGCCGAAACAGTTGAATTGTAGAGTCCGCCGACCTTCCCGTTCTGCGCAGTGTTTCTCATTTTTACAGGGTGCTTGCCCCTGCACTGCAAAAATATTCCCTTGCACTGCAGGATTCATTTCTCTAAAATGTCAACACATAAAAAACGCTCCCGCGTGCTGCCACGTGAGAGCGTTTTATTTTTGCCATATTTTTCTATTCTTGATTCGCCCGAATAGATACTCCGAAACTCACCAAATCTTAGATATCACCATAGATCCAGGGACCGTTGGGATCCGGAATGGTCACGCGCTCGAACTCCTCCCAGTGCTCGAAAGGAGCGGTCGCATCGATACCCAGCTTGCAGGTGTGGATGCCGTAAACGTCGCGGCCGAAGCCCATGCAGTCGGGGATCACCATGATACCCTGCTGTGCGCGCATTCTGGAGGACATTGCCCAGAATACATCGGAAGCGTTGTAGACATCTACGTCCTCGTCGGTGATGATACAGATCTTCAGGAACTTGAAGCTGCCGAAGCATGCCATGATAGCATTCTTGGTCTCAAGCTCGTTCTGCTTGTGCGCTGCGATCGCAACGGACAAGTAGTTGTTGCAGAGCATGATGTTAATAGCGCGAACGTCGATGTTCATGCCCTTTAATACCTTGTAGAGCTGCGCCTCACGGGGAGTGCCCAGAAGGGTAACATCATCTCTGGAACCTGCGCTGACTGCCTGCACGATGGGGTTCTTGCGGGAGGTCACACAGTCTACATGGAAAACATGATTCTTCATTACGGGGATGTAGAACTCCATGAAGTCACCGAAGGGTCCCTCTTCCTCCATCTCGCCGGGATAGATCTTGCCCTCGAAGACAAGCTCTGCCTGAGCGGGAACCTCGATGTCAACAGTCTTACATTTTACCAGTTCCACTGCCTCACCCATCAGGCCGCCTGCGATATCCAGCTCATCTACGTCTCTTGCGGGACCGCATGCTGCGGAAGCAAGTACCATGGGATGTGCGCCGATGACAACTGCGATCTCAAGAGGCACGTTCATTGCAACTGCCTTCTTGTAGTAGCTCTCAAGGTCCTGGGTGGGGGACATACGAAGGCCGGTCTTGTTCTTGCCCTTTAACTGCATACGGTTGAAGGAAAGATTGCGGACGCCGGTCTCGGGGTCCTTGGCGATTACGATGCCTGCGGTGATGTATCTGCCTGCATCTTTTGCCTTATGTACGATAAAGGGATACTTGGTGATATCCACGTCGTCTCCGGTCATAACAAGCTCCTGGCAGGGTGCATCCTCTACCATAACAGGCTTGATGAAGTGATCGGTTCTCTCTGCAAAAACGCGCATAACTTCCTTCTTGTCAACGCCAAGAAGATCTGCCATGAACTCTCTCTTTGCATAAATATTGTTGAGGAAAGGAGTCTCATAACCCTCGATCTTATCGATGAAAAGAAGCTTCTCCTCCTTCTCTGCCTGCACCATAAGGGTAGGTACGGAGAGCATGGGAGTCTCCTCGGTGATATGCATTACCTCGCCCTTAGCCTCTAAGTCTGCGATGTATTCTCTGATATTTTTTACCATTTGTCTTCTCCTTTAGTTGATCTGCTCCCACTCGGTTCCCACTACAGCAACGATCTTACCGCTGTGTGCGATAGGATTCTCCAGAGTACCGATCAGGCATACATCCTCGTCAAAGCTCATAGCCTCGAGCTCCTCGCCGAAGTAGTTCAGTACGCTTGCAACCTTGGTGCCTGCCTTAACGATCCGGCCGGGCTCGACCTGAGGAATTGCGAGGCCGCCCATGTGAGTGCAGGGGAATTTTCTCTTGGTAACGATCTTCTGACCGTGGTACTCGGGCATCTCGCCGTCCTTCATCTTCAGGTAAGCCAGGATGCCGAACACACCCTTAACTGCCAGGTCTACGCTCTCCCAGAGAACGCGGTTGCCTGCGCCAAGTTCAGCCATGAAGCAGGGAATACCGTTCAGTGCGCACTGAATGTCGAGGGCGCCTAAGGTGGAGCCGGGAAGCTCGCCGGTAGCGGTGCTTAAGTCTACGAAGCAGTTGAATTCTGCGCCAAGCAGAAGTGCCATATTTCTCGCATCGATGTTGACCTGCTCGTCAACCTGGGGCAGGGACTTGAATACAGTGTAAGGAACTGCGTTTACGCCGCCCAGTGCGTGGAAATCGATAAAATAGTTGGCAACGTCCTTGATCTCCTTGAAGAAGTGGTAAGCCATCTGCTCGGACAGCCAGCCGTTGGGGTTGCCGGGGAACTGCTGGTCCATGTCCAGCTGATCCTCTACGGTGAACTTGTTGCTGCCGCGAAGGGCAAGAGGGTTACAGCCGGGAGTCATGATGATGGTTCCCTTGATATCCTTAGGCTCGATCAGATCCCACAGCTTCTGGATCGCAAAAATACCGGAGAGCTCCTCACCGTGTACACCTGCGTTGATCCACAGAACGGGACCGTCCTCCTCGCCCGCGATAGACATTACGGGGATCCTTACCTCCGCACAGTCAGCGACCCATGCGGTGTGAATATAGCCCTTGGTCTTCTGACCTTTGATTACTTCCATATTTCCGATTTTCATGTTATTCCTCCCGGATCATATTTTTTATCAGATCGCTCTGATCGATTCTCTGCTCTCATCATACAACAGATCGCGCGCAGATTCCATCCCTCATTCCGAAATCGGGTCGTCAATAAGGGAAAAAACTTATAAAAATCTCGCTGCGGAGAGTTTTGCAATGTCAAGCTCGGTCTTTCCGTCGATCACCAGATCGCGGATGATCCTGCCGGTGATGGGGGAAAGCGCGATGCCGTCGCCCTCATGGCCTGCTGCCATCAGCAGGTTGTCCATGCCCTCGATGCCGCCGAGAATGGGCAGTCCGTCGGGGGTGTAGGGTCTGAGTCCCGCAAACACACGGATGATGCTCATGCCCTTAAGGCCGGGGAAGTGCTTCACGGCACCCTCCACGATAACGCGGATCGCCTCCATGGTGACACCAGTGTCATATCCCACAAACTCTCTGGTATTGTTCAGCATAATGGTGCCCTCTTCGCTCTGCTCGATGGCGAAGGTGTAGCCCAGTCTCTTGACCGTCTCATCGGTGATGAGCTCCGGATGGAACTTGATCACCTGATACATGGAGTTGGTGATGGGCATGTGCACAAAAGGTGCACAGGGCTCAAGCGCTACGATCTGACCGCGTCTCGGTTTGATCGGGAAGCGGTATCCAAGGCCCTCTGTGAGGAAGGGTGCCCACACGCCTGCCGCGTTGATCACGGTGCCCGCATAGATGCACTCGCCGCTGTCGGTCTTCACGCCGATGGCTCTGCTGCCCTCTGTGAGGATCTCTGCAACGCCTGTCTGGGTGCGGAATTCGGCGCCGTAAGCCTTTGCGCCGCGCACCAGCGCATAAATATAGTCAAATACATGGACATGGCCGGATTCGGGCACATACAGCGCGCCCATGATGTCGGGGCCTACGTGAGGCTCCAGCTTAAGCATCTCCCTGCGGTTCAGCATATGTACGTGGCAGCCCTCGGGAACTGCGGAAGCGTCGAAGCCGCGCTCGGTCAGCTCCCACTCCATGTCATTCTCGATCAGCTGCATAAAGCCTTTTTTTCTGTCAAGGCCGATATTGCCAAGCTCTTCCTCCAGGGAATCGAAGAGGCCGAAGCTCTTCATAAAAAGATCTCTGTGATAGCCGGGCTGCTTGGTAAACCAGCTCACGATGCCGCCTGTGGCACCGCCGGTACCCATGCAGGTATCGCTCTTATCAAGCACCAGGACCTTCAGATTCTCCTTGGCCAGATAATACGCACAGATCGCGCCCATAACACCGGCGCCGATCAGGATTACATCTACATTCTTACGCATTGCCATCCTCCTCTAAGAACGCATCCAGCTTGATGGGTCTCACAGGGGGTCTGGAGGTAGAGGGAAGCAGCTCCGAAAGGGGAATGCCTGTCTCCTCCGCGATGATCTGTGCAACCAGACGACCGCAGGTCTTGCCCTGGCACAGTCCCATGCCTGCGCGTGTGCGCTTCTTGACACCGTCCACGGTGCGGGCGCCCTCTCTGATGGCCTGAAGGACCTGAGCCTTGGTCACCTCCTGACAGCGGCAGATGATCAGTTCTTCGTTAAGATCACTCATTTGAGCCGCCCTCCTTTGCTCCCTCTCTCTTAAGGCGTTTGATGCTTCTCACATCGTCTGCGTATTCCTTAGGAATGGCGATGGAGAGAACGGTGGTGCCGTCCTGGGTCCTTGCCTTCATCACTCTTAAGACTCTCGCTTCGCAGACCGCTTCACCTGCGCGGTTTACTGCGGTAACGGTGTCGCCTGCCTCGGGCAGGGGCATATATTCAAAGGGAAAATCAATGCTTGCTTCAGTCTCGCTGAAATTCTTGTTGACCACGGTAATGGCCAGACCGGGGCACTGCGCGATGCACAGTCCGCAGCCGGTACACTTTGACTCCTGCAGATGAGGCAGTCCGGTGATGTCCTCACCCACGATGATGGCGCCGAATCTGCACGCGCCCTCACAGGGATTGCAGGGAATCTCCTGCATGCACTCGATCACTGCCACTCTGCCCTGCTGCATTCTCTCCTCGGAGGGAACGCCGGGGCATGCCGCAAGCTCCTCACGGCCGGGAACACCTGTAAGTATCAACTGCTGTATCATAATGCTCCCTCCGTTCCTGCTTCCATAGATGCGCGGGCGCATCTTGCCTCCGCATCTCTTTTTAACTGTTCTTCCTTCAGCGCACGGCGGCCCTGTCCGAACTCACCGGAGCGCAGAATATTCAGGCGGTTCCAAACTGCCTGCTCCTTAGCTGCTGCCTCCTCGTCACTCAGATGACCGAGGGCATGTGCTGCGGCGATTCCCGCGAGATTGCCTTCCTCCATGGCGGTGGAAGCCTCCTCTACGCCTGTGATGTCGCCTGCCGCGTAAATGCCGGGCACGGTAGTCTCCATGTGCTCATCGTGCAGCGGCACATGTCCGCCAAAACCCTTAAGGTAGGTGAACTGCGCGCCTGTCTGCCACAGAAGCTCGGTCATGGGGTTCATGCCCACAGCCATGCACACGGTATCGCAGGGGATCACCTGCTCGGTGCCGGGGATCTCCTTAAAATGCTCATCCAGCTTGATGGTCTCCACGCCTGTGACCTCGGTCTCGCCAAGGATCCTCTTGATGGTGGTGGAGATGTAAACGGGCACGCCCGCTCTTTTGATCTTGCCTGCATGGACGCAGTAACCTGTGATGCGGGGAGCTGCCTCGATCAGGGCTTCCACATCCGCGCCGCCCTGCATCAGCTGATAGCTGACGATCAGTCCCACGTTGCCGCTTCCCAGCATAACAACATGCTTGCCGGGGAGCACACGGTTTACGTTGACCATGGTCTGTGCGGCGCCTGCACCGATAACACCGGGAAGGGTGCTGCCGGGAAATGCCATGTAATTCTCCTTGGCACCTGCCGCAAAAATATATTTCTTCGCCTTGACAACAGCCGCCTTCTCCTCATGAATGATGCCCAGACCCTCTCCGGGGAACCATCCGTAGGCGGTGGTATCAAGCATGACTGTCACGCCCAGATCCTGTACACGCTTAAGGAGCTCGCTGCCGATCAGAAATCCTCTGACGCCGGCCTTGTGCTCTCTTGAGCCGAAAAATTTGTGGATCTGCTTGAACAGCTGTCCGCCGGGACGTCTGTTCTCATCGATCAGAAGTACTTTGGCGCCTGCTTCAGCCGCCTGCACCGCTGCGGAAAGACCCGCAGGGCCGCCGCCGATGATGGCAAGCTCAGTCTCATACACTTTCATCCGGCACCTCCCTGATCTCTCCCAGTCCCCTCTGGGTCTCCACCTGCATGCCGTCCGCAACAGGTGTCACGCAGGTCCTGACGTTGGGTCTGCCGTCCACTACCATCATGCAGTCCGTGCATCTTCCGATCGCGCAGAAAATACCTCTGGGCTCGCCCTTAATGGCTGTGGTGCGGAAGGCCTTCACGCCTGCTGCCATGAGCGCTGCCGCGATGGGCTCGCCCTCAACAGCCTCGATGGGTCTGCCGTCAAAATAGATGGTCACTTTTTGTTCATTCTCGCTCACGCCCAGGATCGGGTGCTCGCTGATTCTTAAGGATTCGCTCATTTTCTTCTCCTTAATTGTTTATCTTCAACAGCAGAGCCGGATCGCTCCGGCTCACTGAAATCGTTTTGCACAGTCTAATCGATCGATTATACCACAAAATCCGCTTATTTTAAATACTCTGTAAGATCAATGCTCTCAAGCATCTCCTTGGGAGGCTTTACTCTGTCGGCAAACTCGGTCTGCAGAGGCTTGGTTGCGTCGATGATCACCTTGGTGGTCATGCTGCCCTTGCCAAGGCGGGACTCATCGTAAGCCAGAGGATCCAGATGAGAGCCGGATACCCAGGGAATAATATTAACGTTCTTGTCGGCCTGTACGCGGGTCGCAACCGCCCACATGACCTCACGCTCGTTGTAGATATCGATGTCCTCGTCCACCACGATGACGGTCTTGCACATGAACACGCCGCTTAAAGCAGCCAGCGCTGCCAGATTGGCCTCGCCCATGACACGCTTGCGGATCTGGATGTAAACGGTGAACATGCAGCATCCGGAAGGAGGCAGATGCACGCCGGTCACGGAGGGAACCACGCGCTTGATCGCATTGTAGTGTGCGCTCTCGAAGGAGAGAACGCCGGATAAATTGTGCTCGGGATGTGCGGGATCCAGGTCGTGCCAGATCGCATCCTTACGCATGGTGATAGCCTTGATCTCGATGGTGTACGCGGGCATTACGCGTCCGTAGTAGCCTGCGAACTCTGCGAAGGGACCGTCGTCACACTCCTCATTGGGATGAATGACACCCTCTAAGATGACCTCCGCATCTGCGGGCACCAGAAGGTCTACCGTCTTCGCTTTTACCAGGCGCAGGGGCTCGTTTAAGAGACCGCCCATGACCTTATACTCGTCCATATCGATGGAACCGCTGACGCAGGTACCCATGGTTGCTGCGGGATGATGTCCGATCACCAGAGCGACCTCCATATCCTGACCCAGCTCAGCGTTTCGTCTTGCGATGTATTTGCCGTGATTGTTGGGGTTGATCATGCAGGAGACACTGTTCTTGGACAGCACCTCGTGACGATACCAGCCTACGTTATAGATACCGTTGTCGGGATGCTTGCACACGGTAAAACCTGCGGTGATGTACTTGCCGTGATCGCCCACTGCGTGATGGGTGATGGGCAGAACGGACAGGTCCACTTGGTCACCTGTCAGAACTACTTCCTGAGAGGGTGCATCGGTGATCTCCACGGGATCGATCATGTTGGCGCTTCTCTTGATGTACTCCTGCAGAATATCCTTCTTGTTGGTGTTCTTGGGGCTCATGTCAAGCGCAAGGCCCATCAGCTCGTAGCTGCCGAAGGTGTTGGTCACAAGGGGATGCTCGCTGCCCTCAACATTGTTGTAAAAAAGCACGGGGAAGCGGTTCTCGGTCGCCAGCTTCTGCTGCACCATGAAGGGCTCGAGATAGGTGGAGACCTCTTTGTCGATCTCGCGGTAGTAGGTATCTCCCTCAGCCTTTACAGCCTCGAGGTAGGTTCTTAAATCTTTTGCCATGGTAATACTCCTAAAAAAACAAAAATATTTCAAATCGGGCGCTGCCTGAGTTTCCGCAGGGCGCTGACCCATATTATGAGCTGATATATCTGTAGATCGTCGCAATGGAGCTGTTCAGCAGCACTGCCGCGATCTTGATTGCGCCCTTGATCTTGAAGACGCCGCGATCCTCCAGGCGCTTGATCAGAGCCTGCTTGTCGCTCTTGGAGAAGCGGTCTCTCTTGATGCCCAGCTCGTCCTCCATGATGTAGATCTCGCTCTTGATCATCTCCTCGGGATCCTGGGTCTCCTCGGGGATATCGTGCTGATGACGCAGGGAGTTGCCGAAGGCGGGAGCCAGCTGCACGCTGGTGGTCAGGAACATATCGGGATGACAGAGCTTCAGCAGTCTCTCGTTCAGCTCTCTGAAGTTGCTGTCGTCAAAGTTAACGCACAGAAGCGCACCCAGCTCGCCCTGCTCGTCCTCGATGAACATGGTGGAGCAGCGAAGCACCTTGTTGCCGCGCACTACGGTACCGTAGTTTAAGACGTAAGGATTCTCCTTCCAGTCCACCGTCTCCATCAGCTCCAGATTCTTCTCGTCGATGGGGTCGCCCAGCTTGCGCTCGGTAATGTCGGCGTTGTAGATCGCAACCACAGAATGCTCGCGATCCTTGACATCATAGAGCACCACCTCGTAGTCGGGGCCCAGTATGGAACTTAAGAAAACAGTCAGTTTTGCGCAGCTCTGCAGTAAATAACTCATCTCACACCTCTTTCGTGTAATACAACCGGAGAACTTTTGATAAAAAATTCTCACTCCTTTTTATTATATAATTTCTCTTGATGTTTTTACAATAATTTGTTAAGTTTTATATGCACTAATTTTCAGAAAAAACACCCCCAGGAGGAATATATGAAAGATTTACTGGCGCTCTATGCCGCCTTCTTCCGGATCGGCGGACTGACTTTCGGCGGCGGCCTCACCATGCTGCCCATGTTAAAGTATGAGCTGGTCGAGAAGAAGCACTGGGTCGAGGAGGAAGACCTGCTTGACTACTACGCTGTGGGACAGTGTACCCCCGGCATCACCGCTGTCAATGTTGCGACCTTTGTCGGCTTTAAGAAAAAAGGCATCATGGGCGGCATCTTCTCCACCCTCGGCATGATCAGCCCTTCCCTGATCATCGTATCCATCCTCGCTCTTTTCTTAGAGCAGTTCATGAGCAACCAGACCATCGCTCACGCAGTGGGCGGCATCAAGGTCATCGTGTGCGCACTGATGTTAAACACCGTTGTCACCATGTTCAAGAAGACCGTCAAGGGCTGGCTCACCGGCTGCGTGTGCGTTGCTGCTTTCCTGTTAGCTATGTTCACACCCGTGCCCACCGTTCTCTTAGTCATCATCGCCGGCATCTTCGGCATCGTATTATACAAGGCTGGGAGGTTTAACGGATGAGAGTTTTCTTAGATCTTTTCATTGAATTTTTCCAGATCGGCCTGTTCGCAATAGGCGGCGGCCCCGCAACCATTCCCTTCCTGATGGACCTTCCCACCCGTCACGACTGGTACGAGGTGGCTGACGTCACCAACATGCTGGCAGTCAGCGAGGGTACCCCCGGCCCCCTCGGTATCAACATGGCAACCTATGCGGGCTACAATGCGGCAGGCTTCCTCGGCGGCATCACCGCCACCCTTTCCCTGGTGCTCCCCAGCCTGATCGTCATCATGCTCATCGCCAAGCTGCTTGACAACTTCAGCAAAAATGTATATGTCAAATCCAGTTTTGCAATGACCCGTCCCGCCGTTACCGGTTTGATTGCCACCGCAGTCTGGGGCATCTTCCGCACCACGCTGTTCACGGACGCTGCCGGTGAATTCCGCTTCCCGAACATTCTTGTCTGC
>JAZULD010000114.1:0-3539 GCA_045643625.1 Acetatifactor sp.
GTCCGGCACCTACTATGCTGTGCGGGAGCGGATGAGCGCGCCCTACAGCGATTACACTTATCTTCCTCCGAAGAAGGAGGAGCTTGACGCGCAGAGGGCGAGGGCAGCAGACTTTTCCGCCACCTTCAGCATCGTAGTTCCCGCCTTCCGAACAGGAGAGGTGTACCTCAGGGAACTGATCGAGAGCCTGCGCGCGCAGACCTACGATAAATGGGAGCTGATCCTTGCGGATGCTTCCGAGGATGACGAAAGACGTGCAGTCTGCGACTCCTACGGAGATCTTCGTATTAAGTATGTGAAGCTTACCGAGAATAAAGGCATCGCTGACAATTCAAACGCAGCTCTGCCCTATGTTACGGGAGAGTTCACAGGCCTTCTGGATCATGACGATCTGCTGACGGAGGATGCGCTGTACAGATGCGCCGAGAAGATCGAGGAAGGCCGTAAATGCGGCATTTCCTACCGCTTCCTGTACTCCGATGAGGATAAGTGCGACGGAGAGGCAAAGCGCTTCTACGAGCCTCATTTTAAGGAGGATTTCAATTTTGACCTCCTGCTCTCCAATAATTATATCTGCCATTTTACGGTGCTTGAGAGCACCTTGATGAAGGAGCTTGGCTTCCGCAGGGAATTTGACGGCGCCCAGGATCACGACCTGGTACTGCGGGCAGCTGCAAAGCTTCGGGGCAAAGAGGAGCAGATCGCTCATCTTCCCTATATTCTCTATCACTGGCGCTGTCACGAGAACTCCACGGCTCAGAATCCTCAGAGCAAGCTCTATGCCTACGATGCCGGCAAGCGCGCCGCGCAGGATTGCCTGCGAAGCATGGGCATTGCGGCTCACATGGAGGATACCCCCCACCTTGGCTTCCACAGAGCGCGCTACGAGCAGCCCCTCTTTGAGGCAAGAAGCGACATCGGTGCGGTGGGCGGCCTGCTCCTGCAGAAGGGCAGGATCGCAGGCGGCAGACTGGGCAGCGACGGCAGTATTTTTTACAAGGATCTGCCCGCCCGATTCAGCGGTTACATGCACAGGGCAGTTCTTCCTCAGGACGCCTATGCGGTGGACCTTCGCCTTGTGAAGGTGCGCAGGGAATGTGAGGAGTTATTCGCTGCGGCAGTAGGCGTGCCCTACAAGGAGAACGCGGCAGGATACTTCGATGCGAAGACGCTTCCTGCGGATGCGGATATTACGGCGCTTAGCCTGAAGCTTGGAGCGGCTCTTGCGGCAGCAGGCTACAGGGTACTGTGGGACCCGGAACGAAAGGCAGCGCTTCATTAGAACAGGATCCCGACAGCGGCCGCAACCGGTACGAAACAAACAGCGGATAAATTTTTAAACAATGATCTGCAGAAAGGAATCCCCAATGGCACAGGTCACGGTAGTTATCCCCAACTACAACGGAATTGCATATATGGAAGGCTGTCTTGCCGCTCTGTACGCAGACACCTCGAAAGTGCCCTTTGAGGTTCTGGTGGTGGACAACGGCTCTACAGACGGCAGTGCGGAGGCAGCAGAGGCATTCCCTGCCGCAAGACTGATCCGCCTGCCCGAGAACACCGGCTTCTGCCATGCGGTGAACGTGGGAATCGAAAACAGCGACACTCCCTACGTCATCCTGTTAAACAACGACACGAAAGTCTTTCCCGGCTTCGTGGATGCGCTCTATGACGCGATAAACGCCGATGAGAAGCTCTTTGGCGTCAGCGCAAGGATGTTGATGTGGGACCGCCCCGACCTTGTGGACGATGCCGGCGACAATTACTGCGCGCTTGGCTGGGCCTACGGAAGAGGCAAGGGCAAAAGCGCGGACCTGTACGAGAAGCCTGCGAAGGTATTCTCTGCCTGCGGCGGCGCGGCCATCTACCGCAAGGCTGTTTTTGACAGGATCGGACTCTTCGACGAGCTGCATTTTGCCTATTTTGAGGACCTGGACGTGGGCTACCGCGCAAGGATCAAGGGCTATCGAAACGCATATGCACCGGAGGCCAAAGTGCTCCATTTTGGCAGCGCTTCCACCGGTTCACGATACAATGAGCGAAAGACTTCACTGGCTTCCGCAAACAGTGTCTACGTCGTACTGAAGAACATGCCCCTGCTTCAGCTCCTTTTGAATCTCCCATTCCTCCTTGTGGGATTTTTTGTGAAATTCCTCTTTTTTGCAAGGAAAAAAATGGGCGGCCTCTACTTAAAAGGCCTGTGGGAAGGACTGCGCAGAAGCTTCTCCGCAGAGGGCCGCAGCCACAAGGTTCGCTTCGAAATAAGCGATCTTGGGCACTATCTGAGCATTCAGGGACTGTTATATGTCAATTTGTTCAGATTTCTTAACAAATATTAAGAATTTGCTTTAAAAAGTCTTAAACAGTACCCCTTATAATGGTAAAAGTAGAATACTATCACCGGCATAAGGGTACCTGAAAGAGAAATGATAAAAGATAATCAAAAGGTATTCAACAGACTGCTGGTTATGATCGATGCGTTGATCACAGCAGTCTCTTTTATACTCAGCTATTTTATTAAATTCTATATATTGGAAGACGGTCCCGGCATCGGCGTTCTGCCCGTGATCGAGTACATCAGGCTCCTGCCCTACATCGTTGTGGGCTATGTGCTTCTGTACCTCATCACCAACGTTTACACGCCCAAGCGGACCTCCAGACAGAGACATGAAGTGTTCACCATCATCAAGGCCAACACCCTTGGAATCGCGGCGTTCATCATCATCCTCTACATGATCATCCGGGAGTTCAACATCTCCCGATCCGTACTGGCGATCTTCTTTGTACTGAACATCTTCATGACTGCCTGCTCCAGACTGTTCCTGAGAAAGGCTCTGAGGACACTGCGAAGAAAGGGCTACAACTTAAAGCACATTCTTCTGGTGGGCTACTCCAGAGCGGCAGAGAGCTTCATCGACAGGATCCAGGACAATCCCGAGTGGGGTTATCACATCTGCGGCATTCTGGACGATCACGTGCCCGTGGGAACCGTTTACAAGGGCGTCAAGGTGCTCGGTCATATCGAGGATCTGGAAGCGCTGCTTCCCGAGAATACCCTGGATGAGATCTCCATCACTCTGGCACTGAAGGATTACGAACAGCTGGAACATCTGGTATCCACCTGTGAAAAATACGGTGTCCACACCAAATTTATTCCCGACTACAACAGCCTGATCCCCACAAGACCTTATGTGGAGGACGTTGAGGGCCTGCCCGTAGTCAACATCCGTTATGTCCCCCTGACCAACGCCGGCAACATGGTGATCAAGAGAACGGTGGACATCTTAGGCTCCCTGGTGGGAATCATCTTAACTTCCCCCATCATGCTGGTCTGTGCCCTTCTGGTAAAGACCACCAAGGGACCGGTCCTCTTCAAGCAGGAACGTGTAGGACTTCACAACAAGCCCTTTTACATGTATAAATTCCGCAGCATGGAACAGCAGGCTCCTTCCGAAGAGCAGAAGGGCTGGACGGTGAAGAACGACCCCAGAGTTACGGGCGTCGGACGGATCCTCCGCAAGACCAGCCTGGACGAGCTG
>JAZULD010000115.1:0-8663 GCA_045643625.1 Acetatifactor sp.
ATGCAGCACTCAGATCGAAGGCACCGATGGACATCTCATAGGTACGCAGGGTATCTGCACCGAAATCGCGAACGATATCGTCGGGATTTACAACATTGCCGCGGGACTTGGACATCTTCTCGCCGTTGGAACCTAAGATCATACCGTGGCTGGTACGCTTCTGATAAGGCTCGGGGCAGGGAACGACCTTCTCGTCATAGAGGAACTTGTGCCAGAATCTGGAGTAAAGCAGATGCAGAGTGGTGTGCTCCATACCGCCGTTATACCAGTCAACAGGCATCCAGTACTCCAGTGCTTCCTTGCTTGCAAGTGCATCGGGGTTGGTAGGATCGGTGTATCTTAAGAAATACCAGGAAGAACCTGCCCACTGAGGCATGGTATCGGTCTCACGCTTTGCAGGACCGCCGCAGCAAGGGCATGTGGTGTTGACCCACTCGTCCATTGCAGCCAGAGGGGACTCCCCGTTATCGGTAGGCATATAGCTGTCAACCTCGGGAAGCTCCAGAGGAAGAAGGCTCTCATCGATGGGAACAAATCCGCACTTATCGCACTTAACGATCGGGATGGGCTCGCCCCAGTAACGCTGACGGGAGAATACCCAGTCACGCAGCTTAAAATTGGTCTTGCTGGTACCGATGCCCTTCTCCTCTAAGTACTCGATGATCTTAGCCTTAGCATCTGCTACGGACAGGCCGTTTAAGAACTCGGAATTTACTAAGGTACCGGTTGCAACGTCGGTAAATACAGCCTCTTCAACGCTGACAGGGCTGCCTGCAACTACCTCGATGATGGGCATGTTGAACTTCTTGGCGAAATCCCAGTCTCTCTCATCGTGTGCGGGAACTGCCATGATAGCACCGGTTCCGTAGGTCATCAGTACATAGTCGGAGATCCATACGGGAATCTCCTTGCCGTTTACGGGATTTACTGCCTTGATGCCGTCAAGCATAACGCCGGTCTTGTCCTTTGCAAGCTCGGTACGCTCGAAATCGGACTTCTTGGAAGCCATCTCTCTGTATGCGATAACATCATCCCAGTTTGCGATCTCAGCCTGATACTTGTCGATCAGGGGATGCTCGGGAGAAAGTACCATGTAGGTAGCACCGAATAAGGTATCGGGTCTGGTGGTGTAGATGCGAAGCTTGTCTTCCTTGCCTGCAAGAGCAAAGTCAACTTCAGCACCCTGGCTCTTACCGATCCAGTTCTTCTGGGAAACCTTAACGCGCTCAACATAGTCAACGCCGTCAAGACCCTGGATGAGCTTGTCAGCGTACTCGGTGATCTTTAACATCCACTGGCTCTTAACCTTGCGGACAACTTCGGAACCGCGGCGCTCACATACGCCGTTGACAACTTCCTCGTTTGCAAGGCCTACCTTACAGGAAGTACACCAGTTGATGGGCATCTCGGACTTGTAGGCAAGACCTGCCTTAAAGAGCTTTAAGAAGATCCACTGGGTCCACTTGTAGTAATTGGGATCGGTGGTGTTGATCTCTCTGTCCCAGTCAAAGGAATAACCTAAGGAATGGAGCTGGTTCTTAAA
Source organism: Acetatifactor sp. (assembly GCA_045643625.1). Lineage (GTDB taxonomy): Bacteria > Bacillota > Clostridia > Lachnospirales > Lachnospiraceae > Acetatifactor. The sequence continues at coordinate 1,544 of JAZULD010000115.1, forward strand.
ACGAGCAACATTGTTCTTGGTAACGATTCTGGGATGGATGTGATTCTTGATCGCATAGTTCTCGGTGGGAAGACCGAAAGCGTCCCAACCCATGGGATACAGTACATTGTAACCCTGCATTCTTCTCTTACGTGCCACGATATCAAGCGCGGTGTAAGGTCTGGGATGACCTACATGAAGACCCTGTCCTGAAGGATAAGGGAACTCGACCAGTGCATAATACTTAGGCTTGGAATAATCTTCGGAAGTCTTGAACGCCTTCTCGGCATCCCAGATTCCCTGCCACTTCTGCTCCACCTCATGGTGGTTGTAAGGTACTGCCATTTCTTTTTCCTCCTGAAAAAAAGTAAAGCCCTCTCGTTGTTAGAGACGAAAGGGCTGTTGTTCCGTGGTACCACTCTAATTCACAGTCTATCCGAAGATAAGTCTGTGCACTTTTACGATCGATAACGGGATCTGCCGCCCTGCATTACACGCCCGAAGGCTTTCACACGGGGGACTTGGAGGCCAGTTCGGAATCCGCCTGTTACTGTCTCACACCTGCCGACAGCTCTCTGAAAACGCCGCATTCTTACTATTCCTCTTCAACGTCTTTGACTTTTTTTAACATTTGATATTGTAGCTTCTTTTTTTCAGCCTGTCAAGTTTTCCACGAAAAAACAGCCGCTGTCCGAAGACAACGGCTGTCTGAAGTCAGAATTATTAATTAGTCATCTGCATTGTTCTCTGCTACGGATGCAGCTCTTGCAGCAACTTCCTTCTCCTGTACATCGGAGGGAGCCTGCTCATAGCGAGCGAATTCATACTCGAATTCACCACGGCCGCCGGTCATGGAACGAAGGTCGGTACAATAACCGTACAGTCCGCTCATGGGGATATCAGCCTCGACGATCTGCTTGCCGCCTGCGATAGGATTCATGCCGAGTACACGGCCTCTTCTCTTGTTCAGGTCGCCCATAACATCACCGGTGTAAGCATCGGGAACGGTAACCTTCAGGGAAGCGATAGGCTCGAGGAGCACAGGACCTGCCTCCATGAAGCCCTTCTTGAATGCCTGGGTAGCAGCCATCTTGAATGCCATTTCGGAGGAGTCTTCGGGATGGTAGGAACCATCGTTCAGAACAGCCTTAACACCAACTACGGGATATGCAGCCATGGGGCCCTTGTCAACGGATTCCTGCAGACCCTTTTCAACTGCAGGGAAGAAGTTCTTGGGAACTGCACCGCCGACAACTTCCTGCTCGAATACATAAGCGGTCTCGAGATCGTTGGAAGGCATGAAGCGCATCTTAACGTGACCGTACTGACCATGTCCGCCGGACTGCTTCTTGTACTTGTACTCAACATCGGAGGTCTTCTTGATGGTCTCACGGTAAGCGATCTTGGGTCTGTCAAGTTCTACCTCAACCTTGTACTCGTTGAGCAGTCTGCTTACGATGATCTCAAGGTGCTGTTCGCCCATTCCGTAAAGAAGCATCTGTCTGTTCTCAGAGTCGTTAACTACCTTAACGGTGGTATCCTCGTGAGTGATCTTCTGCAGAGCCTGGGAGATCTTATCAACGTCGCCCTTGTTCTTGGGCTTGTAGCGCATGTATGTATAAGGCTTGGAGATCTCAGCCTTGCCGTACTTGATGGTGGTAGCCTTGGTGGAAAGGCTCTGGCCGGTTCTTGCTGCGGTCAGCTTAGCGAGCGCACCGATATCACCTGCGTGAAGCTCCTTGACCTCGATGGGCTTGTTGCCCTGAAGAACGTATACCTTACCGATCTTCTCTTCGATGTCACGGTCTACGTTGTAAAGAAGGTCATCAGTCTTCAGAACGCCGGAGTTAACCTTGATCAGGGAGTACTTACCGATGAAAGGATCAACGATGGTCTTCCAGATGTAAGCGGACTTAGCCTTGGAGAAATCATAATCTGCATGATAGATCTCACCGGTCTTCATGTTGATACCTGCAACCTCACGGTTCTCAGGGCTGGGCATGTACTTGATGATATCGTCGAGCAGAGTGTAGATACCCTGACACAGAGTATTGGAACCCATGGTCATGGGAACGATGTTTGCTTCACAAACGTTGATACGAAGGGCTGCACGGATCTCGTCATCGGAGAAGGTGTCGCCGCTGAAGTATCTGTCCATAAAGTCTTCACTGGTCTCGGCAACTGCCTCGATCAGAGCTTCACGGCACAGCTCAAGGTTAGCCTTGCTGTACTCGGGAACTCCACAGGGAACAACTGCCTTGCCCTGCCAACGATTGCCGTTCTCGCCGATAACGTTGATGTAGCCGACAAACTTCTCGTTCTCACGGATAGGAAGATGGAAGGGAGCCATTTTCTTGCCGAACTGCTCGGTCATATCTTCAACTACCTGACGGAAGGATGCGTTGTCAACATCCATATTGGAAACATAGATGAATCTGGGAAGATTATACTTCTCGCAGAGTTCCCATGCCTTGATGGTACCAACTTCAACGCCTGCCTTACCGTTTACAACGATAATAGCTGCGCCTGCTGCGCTGACTGCCTCTTCAACTTCACCAACGAAGTCAAAGTAGCCGGGAGCATCCATGATATTGATCTTATAGCCTTCCCACTCGATGGGGATCATGGAAGTGCTGATGGAGAACTGTCTCTTCTGCTCTTCCTTACTGAAATCGCTGATTGTATTTCCGTCGGTAACCTTACCCATTCTGGATGTAATGCCGGATAAGTATGCCATAGCCTCTGCCAGGCTGGTCTTTCCGCTGCCACCGTGACCCAGCAGTACAACGTTACGGATCTTATCGGTTGTGTAAATGTTCATGTAACTTTCCTCCAGTTAAACATATTTGGGTATTTTGCCTAATCATAATTACTTAATATGCAACCCACGTTACTATTTTACTAAATAATGTTACAAAACACAAGCAAATCTTATGCCTTTCGCACATTATTTTTACCCGTAAATAATATTGTCAGAAATTGAATGAACAATTAGCACAATTTAATAACAACAACGGCATACCGAAAAACCAAATTACAAGTTGTTTTTCGCGCGTTAAAGTGATATAGTGAAGATGATTATTCTTGACAAAAAAGAGGTACCCGATATGATCACCTGTGGTTTTGTGGGACTTGGCCTGATCGGCGGTTCCATCGCAAAAGCATTGCGCAAAAATGTACCGGACGTTCACATCGTCGCATACGATATCAACAGAGAATCCGTTGAGCTTGCGGTAAAGGACGGCGTCGTTGACACGGCAGCCGACAATATCGATGCAAGCTTCGCTTCCTGCGACTATGTTTTCCTTTGTGCACCTGTTAAAAAGAATGACACCAATCTCATGCTGCTTAAGGATATTCTCCCCGCCTCCTGCCTCATCACCGATGTGGGCAGCGTTAAGAGCGAGATCCACAGGACCGTTGCCGAGGCAGGTCTTGAGGACCGTTTTATCGGCGGACATCCCATGGCAGGCAGCGAGCGTGTCGGCTATGTGAATTCCAAGGAAGTGCTCCTGGAGAACGCTTACTATATCTTAACTCCCACCGCGACTGTTCCCGCAGAGAAGCTCGAAGCCTACAAGGAGCTCGTCACCGCTATGGGTGCGCTCCCTCTGGTGCTCGACTACAAGCAGCACGATTATGTGACCGCGGCAGTCAGTCATCTGCCCCATGTGATCGCATCCTCTCTTGTGAATCTGGTGCGCGACCACGACTCCGAGGACGGCATCATGAAGACCATCGCCGCAGGCGGTTTTAAGGATATCACCCGCATCGCTTCCTCTTCCGCAGTGATGTGGCAGAACATCTGCCTGACCAATACCGACAACATTCTCTCCCTGCTGGATGACTATATCGATTCCCTGAAGCAGGTAAGAAGCGAGCTGGTCGGAAGAGACGGCAACGAGATCTACGAGTTCTTCGACGGTGCCCGTATCTACAGAGACTCCTTTATCGGCGCCTCCAGCGGTCCCATCAAGCGCGCTTACTACTTGCTGCTTGATATCACCGATGAACCCGGTGCTCTGGCAGCGATCGCCACTCTCCTTGCGCTGAACCAGATCAGCATCAAGAACATGGGCATCAACCACAACCGCGAGTACGAGGGCGGTGTTCTCCGCGTAGAATTCTACGACGAAGATTCTGTGGAGAAAGCCAAGAAGATCCTCGGCATCAGAGGTTACACGATCTACGAAAAGCACTAAAACAAAAGCCTGCAGTAAACATTATCACTGCAGGCTTTTATATTTTTTCTTCCGTGTGGCAGATGATTTCTCTCGTCCCTTAAGCAGTTTGCACATCCCCTTTTCGCTCAAAACAAGAACGAACGCTCCGGTTAAGCCCCCGCACAGGTCTAATAACACATCAAGCGGACTTGCATTTCTGTCCGCCACAAAAAACTGATGGAATTCATCGGCAGCGGCCGATACAAACACCCAGAGTGCCAGCGTAAGATACAGTCTCTTACATCTCTCCCACCAGGGTCTTAAGATCAGGTAGATCAGCGCTCCCATCAGTGCATACTCCGCAAAATGCGCAAGCTTCCTCACAGGTCCCTCGATCAGCAGGGCGTAATCCAGCACCGTCTTCTCAGACCAGTCCCTGACGGTCACAGTTTTTACGATCTCCACGCAGGTCTTTGAAACGCGCAGGCTCACGCTGGATGAAGCGGCGCCCTCCTGCGCAGAGAACCGGAAGATCGTACCGTATAACATGATAAGAGCAACGGCAGCCAGAATACTGACTGCCGCTTTTATTTTGTTATTTTTGAAAAATAAAACGATTATTTTTAACATAATTCGCACTCTATATCACGATCATCGCATCTCCGAAGCTGAAGAAGCGGTATCTAAGCTTAATTGCCTCCTCATATGCCGCGAGCACATTGTCTCTGCCTGCCAGTGCGGACACCAGCATGACCAGAGTGGACTCGGGCAGATGGAAGTTGGTGATCAGTCCGTCCAGCACCTTGAAGCGGTAGCCGGGATAAATAAAGATCTCCGTGTTGTCGCTGCCTGCGTGAACGATTCCGTTCTCATCCGCCGCGCTCTCAATCGTGCGGCAGCTGGTGGTGCCCACACAGATCACTCTTCCGCCGGCCTTCTTGGTGTTGTTGATCTTCTCCGCGGACTCGGGAGTTACCTCGTAGTACTCGGAGTGCATGTGATGCTTCAGAACATCGTCCTCTTTTACGGGGCGGAATGTACCGAGACCTACGTGAAGGGTTACGGGAGCGATAGTCACGCCCATCTCCTCGATGGACTTAAGAAGCTCCTGTGTAAAGTGCAGACCCGCGGTGGGTGCCGCAGCACTGCCCTCATACTTGGCGTACACGGTCTGATAACGGTTCTTATCCTGAAGCTTATGTGTGATATAGGGGGGCAGGGGCATCTCTCCGAGGCGGTCAAGTACCTCCTCCCAGATACCCTCGTAGTGAAACTGTACCAGGCGGTTGCCCTCCTCAACAGTCTCTAAGATCTCAGCAGTAAGTATCCCCTCACCGAAGCTTAAGCAGGTGCCGGGCTTACACTTCTTGCCGGGTCTTACCAGAGTCTCCCAGATGTCGTTCTCTCTTCTTTTTAACAGGAGCAACTCCACATGTGCACCGGTTCCCACGCGCTCGCCCAGGAGTCTTGCGGGAATGACCTTGGTGTTGTTGAGCACCAGGCAGTCGCCGGGCTTCAGGAAGTCGGTGACCTCCTTGAAAATGTGGTGGTCCACTGCGCCTGTATTCTTATCAAGGTGTAAAAGTCTGGAGGAGGAACGGTCCTCCAGAGGGTCCTGCGCGATCAGTTCCTCGGGCAGATCAAAGTAGAAATCCTTCTTCAAAAGCTGCTCTGCAGGCTTATTACTTCCTTCGTTCATTCTTGTCTGTATCCTTTCGAAGCCTCCGAAGCGGAGGCATTCTTAGTTAAAGTTCTGCGGCATATCTTGCGGTACCTGTGCGGCTTACGTATGCGCTTTGTGCGCCGTCACCGTTTCATACTGCCTTCGCCGCATCAGGCCGTCAGCAATTAGATGGTCGCATGCTTTGCAAAAGCCTTGTAGCCGCGATATGCCTCGTATACATCCGCCTTGCTGGTTGCTTCCCAGGGAGCATGCATGTTCATAACGGCAACACCGCTGTCGATCACATTCATGCCGTAGCGGGCAAGGATGTATGCGATGGTTCCGCCGCCGCCAAGATCTACTCTGCCGAGCTCTGCGGTCTGGAAGGTGATCTCATTCTCATCGTAGATCTTGCGAAGATGTGCAAGATACTCTGCATTAGCATCGTTGGAACCGGACTTGCCGCGGGAACCGGTGAACTTGTTAAGTACAAGACCGCCGCCGAGGAATGCTACATTCTTCTTATCGAAGCTGCCTGCAAAACCGGGATCGAAGGCACTGCTTACATCGCTTGAAAGCATGCAGCAGCGGCTTAAGCATCTGCGCAGTGCAAGCTCGGAATACTGACCGCTTAAGTTCATTACTTCTGCAACGACATTCTCGAAGAAGTGAGACTTCATACCGGTTGCGCCTACGGAACCGATCTCCTCCTTATCAACCAGGATGCAGCAAACGGTGCGGTCAACCTTCTCAACGTCTAACATTGCCTTTAAGGAAGTGAATGCACATACGCGGTCGTCCTGACCGTAGCCTAAGATCATGCTTCTGTCGAAGCCTGCTTCCCTTGCCTTGCCTGCGGGAACAATTTCCAATTCAGCGGAGAGGAAATCATCCTCTTCGATATCATAGGTCTCCTTCAGAATATCAAGGATACCGGATTTCACCGCGTTCTTAGCCTTAGCCTTGCCCTCATCGGTCTCCTTCTCTTCCTTGCCCAGAACAATAGGCTTGGAACCGATAATCAGGTCAAGTGCTTCACCTTCGATTACCTTGGCAGCAGTCTTGCTCATCTGGTCCTGAGCCAGGTGAATCAGCAGATCAGAGATAAAGAATACAGGATCCTCCTCATCTTCACCCACATTAATCTGAATAGTCATGCCGTCCTTCTTAACCACAACTCCATGAATCGCGAGGGGAATTGTAACCCACTGATATTTTTTAACACCGCCGTAATAATGAGTATCAAAATAAGCAAGTTCTGTATCCTCATAAAGTGGATTACATTTGATATCAAGTCTTGGTGAATCAATATGAG
>JAZULD010000116.1:0-2846 GCA_045643625.1 Acetatifactor sp.
GACGTCTGCGACGCGACCGAGCAGGTCAATATCACCGCATTCGCTGCCAAAGCACAAATTGTCAACAACATGTATTTTGTCAAGAAGTAAGACGCCTCCGTATGCGAAAAATTCCGCACTGGATGCGGCATACATGCAGGGCAGCTCCAGCACCAGGTCAGCGCCGCCAAGCAGAGCCATGCGGGCTCTCGTATGCTTGTCGGGAAGGGCGGGAAGACCGCGCTGGGTGAAGCTTCCGCTCATGACAACAACGGTCTTATCGGCACCGGTAAGGCGCACGGATTCCTCGATCTGATAGCGGTGACCGTTATGAAAAGGACTGTACTCGGCTATGATTCCGTTAACGCGCATATAGTCTCCCTGTTAATATATTAACGCAGTTTTTGGTTGTTTCTTGGTATCGAGAATAGTATAATATATATGGTTCATTTTGTTAAGAAAAATGGAAAAATAAAATAAACCGGTATTCGCTTAAGGTGCATCCGTCACCCGTAATTGTGAACACGGAAAGGAGTTAAAAATGTCATATATTGACATGATCAAAGAGCGCGCCAGATTTGATAAGAGAACCATCGTTCTCCCTGAGTCCAACGACAAGAGAACCCTGCTGGCAGCGGCAAAAATCGTAGAAGAGGGTATCGCCAACATTATTATGATCGGCAGTGAAGAGAAGATCATGGACGGCGCAGGCTGGCTTGAGGTCGATCTGTCCAATGTCAAGGTCGTAGATCCTCAGACGACCCCCAAGCTTGATGAGTACGTAAACCTTCTTTACGAGACCAGAAAGTCCAAGGGAATGACTCCCGAGAAGGCAAGAGAGATCCTGTTAAACGATTATCTGACTTTCGGTATCGTTATGGTTAAGGCTAACGATGCAGACGGTATGGTAGCAGGTGCATGTCATTCTACCGCAGACACCCTGCGTCCCGCACTTCAGATCTTAAAGACAGCTCCCGGCGTTAAGCTGGTATCTGCTTTCTTCGTAATGGACACCCAGTTCAAGGATCAGGGCGACAACGGCACCTTTATTTTTGCAGACTGCGGTCTGAATCAGGATCCTACCGCTGAGGAGCTCGCTGCAATCGCAGATTCCTCCTCCAGAAGCTTTAAGGCTCTCGTAGGTCCCAAGCCCGTTATTGCAATGTTATCTCACTCCACCAAGGGCAGTGCTAAGCACGCTCTGGTTGACAAGGTGGTTGAAGCAACCAAGATCGCCAAGGAGAAGTATCCTCAGCTGACCATCGACGGCGAACTGCAGACCGATGCAGCTCTGGTTCCCGGTGTTGCCAAGAGCAAGGCTCCCGGAAGCCCCGTTGCAGGTAAGGCTAACATTCTTATCTTCCCCAACCTGGACGCAGGTAATATCGGCTACAAGCTGGTACAGAGACTGGGCGGAGCAGAGGCTTACGGCCCCATGCTTCAGGGTATCGCCAAGCCCGTTAACGATCTTTCCCGCGGATGCTCCTGGGAAGATATCGTAGGTGTAGTTGCACTTACCGCAGTACAGGCACAGCTGGTATAATTTTGTAATTTGTTGTTTATGAAAGGACCGTTCATACGGTAAGAGGTTTGATTCATGAAAGTTTTAGTTATTAACTGTGGTAGTTCTTCCCTGAAGTTTCAGCTGATCGACTCCGAGACCGAGCAGTGCATCGCAAAGGGCATCTGCGACAGAATCGGCATCGAGGGAAGCAGCATCACTTATACCCCCGCAGGCGGCGAGAAGGAGAAGACCGTAACTCCCATGCCCGATCATACCGAGGCAATTCGTCTGGTTCTCGAGGCTCTGACCAATGAGAAGACCGGCGTTGTTAAGTCTCTCGACGAGATCGGTGCGGTTGGTCATCGTATCGTTCACGGCGGCGAGAACTTCACCGAGGCTGCTGTTATCAACGATGAAGTTATCAAGGCAATCGAGGATGGCAGCGATCTGGCTCCCTTGCACAATCCCGCAAACCTGATCGGTATCAACTCCTGTAAGGCTCTGATGCCCAACACTCCCATGGTAGTTGTATTTGATACCGCTTTCCATCAGACCATGCCTGAGGAAGCTTACCTCTACGGTCTGCCTTATGAGTACTACAAGAAGTACAAGTTAAGAAGATACGGTTTCCACGGCACCAGCCACGGTTACGTTTCCAAGAGAGCAGCTGAGATCCTCGGCGTTCCTTACGATCAGTGCAAGACCATCGTTTGCCACCTCGGCAACGGTTCCAGTATCTCCGCAGTATTAAACGGCAAGTGCGTTGATACCTCCATGGGACTTACTCTCCTGGAAGGTCTGATCATGGGTACCCGTTCCGGTGACGTTGATCCTGCAGTTCTCGAGTTCCTGGCTCACAAGGAAGGTTTAGACATCGACCAGATCATGACCATCCTGAACAAGAAGTCCGGTGCACTCGGTCTTTCCGATAACTTCTCCTCCGACTTCAGAGATCTTGAGGATGGTTACTTCGCAGGCAATCCCGATGCAGTTCGTACCATGAAGAGCTTCTGCTACCGTGTTGCCAAGTACATCGGTTCCTACACCGCAGTTATGAACGGTGTTGACGCTATCTGCTTCACCGCAGGTATCGGTGAGAACGGCCCCCTGGTTCGTGATCTTGTATGTGAGCGTCTCGGTTACCTCGGCATCACCCTTGATGAGGAATTAAACCACAAGCGCGGCGAGGATCTTGTGATCACCACTCCCGACAGCAAGGTTAAGGTTCTTGTGATCGGTACCAACGAAGAGCTTGCAATCGCAAGAGAGACCGTTAGACTGCTTGGCTAATTCAGCCGGATGAACAAGCGGTCGTAAGACCACGAAATCATTATAATCAGATAACAAAAGGCCCCGACAGTAA
>JAZULD010000117.1:0-10177 GCA_045643625.1 Acetatifactor sp.
GCTGCGGTGGCACATCCAGACGTGATCGTCTTAAACTGCTCCTTAAATACCGGCTCCAAGGCGGTCCGCACCTACTACGGCCGTATATATGAGCCCAAATTCCTCACCGGTCTGGTTGCCGGCGCTATGTGCCGCGACGGCGAGATAGGCTACGTGGCAGATTTCCCGCTCTACGGAACTATCGCCAATATCAACGCTTTTGCACTGGGTGTTCAGATGACTAATCCCAATGCCACTGTCAAGCTGTTCTGGTCCCGCTTGAACCATTCCGACGATCGCGCCGCCGAGCTTAAGAAACTCTCCTACATCTGCGGACCCGAACTCATCACCCCCAACTCCCCCGGCAGGGAATTTGGTCTCTACTGCACCGACGGAGGCATTAAGAACCTCATCGCACCCGTGTGGAACTGGGGACAGTACTATGTCAGAATCCTTGAAAATATCCGCCACGGCCTGTGGAAGTCCGAAGACGACACCAGGGCGCTGAATTACTGGTGGGGTCTCTCCGCCGGCGTTGTCAGCACCATCTGCTCCCAGAACATTCCTCCCCGCGTACTGAAGCTGGTCAACCTCATGGAGGAGACTATCAAGCGCCAGGATATGTATGTGTTCGAGGGCATCCTGTATGCACAAAACGGTAAGGTGATCTCCAATGAGGAATGCGGCAGAAAGACTCCTCAGGAAATCATGACAATGGACTGGCTGCTGTCCAACATTGACGGCCGTATCCCTGCCATGGACGAGCTTACGGAAGGCGCAAAGGAGGTAACCCGCATCCAGGGCATCGCCGCCATCAACGATGACGAAGAGATGACCGGTTTGGGGCAGAGGATAAACGAATGAAGATACTGATCGTTGGAGATGAGATCTCCAAAGCATATTACGATTTTTTTGAAAAAGAAATGCTGGACGACGTGGACCTGATCCTTTCCTGCGGCGATCTGCCGTCGGATTACCTGTCCTTCCTGGTGACCTTTGCCCACTGTCCGCTTCTGTACATTCACGGCAACCATGACTCCAAGTACTTAACGAAGCCCCCGGAGGGCTGTGAGTCCGTGGAGGACAGGATCTATGTGTACAAGGGCATCCGCATCCTTGGTCTCGGCGGCTCCATGCGCTATCATCCCAAGGTTGCCAAGTATACCCAATACTCCCCCCAGGAAATGGAGCGCAGGATCAATAGGCTTAAGTGGGAGCTCTTCCGTCACCGTGGCTTTGACATTCTGCTGGCACATTCCCCCGCAGAGGGTCTCGGAGATGCCTCCGACCTTCCCCACAGAGGTTTTGCTGTGTTCAACAAACTACTCGACCGATACAAGCCTCCGTATTTTATCCACGGGCATGTGCAGTTTTCCTACAATTATAAACAGCCCCGCACCACGCAGTACGGTGAGACTACCATCATCAACGGCTGCGGCACCTATATTCTGGAGATCCCCGATGTGGATCCCGTGATCGCCGCCAAGCGCCAGAAAAAATACCGTCCGCCTAAGGAAAAGTGGGACGACAATACCGAAATTATCTAAACAAGGAGACTATCATGAACGAAGAAGAAAAATTCATTACCGAACCCACCGAAGAAGAGATCGTCACCGAGTCTATGGAGGACTATGCCGCAGAGCTTGAGGCTTCCTTCCGCAGCGTCAATGAGGGCGAGATCCTCACCGGCACCATCATCGATGTCAAAGAGACCGGCGTGATCGTGGACCTTGGCTACTATGCACAGGGCGTGATCTCCGCAGCTGACTTAAGTGCCGATCCCAAGTTCTCCATCATGGCAGATGTTCAGCCCGGCGATGTGGTTCAGGCCAGCGTTATCGCAAGAGATGACGGCATGGGCAATATCAGATTATCCTGCAAGGAGGCCGCTCAGACTCTTGGCTGGGAGCGCTTAAAGGAGCTCTGCGAGCAGAAGACCGCTGTCTCCGTCAAGATCAGCGAGGCCGTCAATCAGGGTGTTGTAGCTTATGTTGAAGGCATCCGCGGCTTTATCCCCGCTTCCCAGTTGGACCTTGATTACGTGGAAGATACCGCTCCCTACGTGAACCGCAAAATGATGGTCCGCGTGACAAGCGTTGACAAGTCCAAGGAGAGAGTGATCCTCTCCGCAAAGGTACTGCTTCGCGAGCAGCAGGAGGAGGAACTCCGTCACAAGATCGCCATGATCATCCCCGGCACCGTTATGGAAGGCCGCGTGGAAAGCCTGATGCCCTACGGCGCATTTGTGGACTTAGGCGGCGGCTTAAACGGTCTGGTTCATATCTCCCAGATCAGCCAAAGGCGCATCATCAAGCCCTCTGAGGTCCTGAAGGTGGGCGATGCCGTCAAGGTCAAGGTCTTAAATACCAACGATCACAAGATCAGCTTAAGCATCAAGGCCGTGGAGGAAGATGCCCGGGCGGAAGAGGCTGAGGAAGGCTCCTCCGCAGCGCAGGAATTCTCCGACAACGAGGCAGTCGGCACCTCTCTGGCAGCGCTGCTTAAGGGCTTTAAGTTCTGATTTCTTGCCGGACTTTTGTAAAAAACGATCGGAGTGTTATCCTATGCAGAATAACGTTTTTCGAAAAATACCGCAGTGGGTGCTTCCGCTCCTGATCCTCATCGGGGCCGGCCTGCTTCGACTGCTCTATCTCGGCAGCATGCCCGGCGGCGTGCACCAGGATGAGGGTTTCGTGGCATGGAATGCGTTTGCGCTCCTGCACGACTCTTTTGACTCCGCGGGCCATGTGATGCCCGTGTATATGGCTGACTGGGGCGACGGCCACAGCGCACTGTATGTGTGGCTTCTGATGCCTCTCTTCGCCTTAAACGGCGGCCATATCACCACTTTCCTAAGCCGCCTTCCCCAGGCAATCGTTTCGATCGCCACCGTCTGGACCGTATACCGCATGGTACTTCGCTTTCACAGCCGCAAGCTTGCCCTGTGGAGCATGTTCCTTCTGGCCATCTGCCCCTGGCACATCATGATGTCCCGCTGGGGACTGGACGCCAACCTGGCACCGGGCTTTTTGATCTTTGGCCTGTACTTTTTCCTGCGAGGCCTTGAACAGGAAAAATACCTGCTTCTGTCAGCATTTTTCTACGGTCTGAGCCTCTACTGCTACGCAGTGATCTGGCCCATCGTTCCCGTGATGCTGCTCCTGCAGATCGTCTACGGACTCTGCCACCGCCGGATTCGTATCAACAGATGGAGCCTGCTGTCAGCGCTTCTGCTCTTCCTGATGGCACTGCCGCTTCTCTTATTTGTGCTTGTCAATTCCGAGATCATTCCGGAGATCGCACTGCCCTTTATGACCATCCCGAAAATGGGCGGCTATCGCGGCGGCGAGATTGCCTTCAGTTTGGGCGGCATGTGGGCACATCTTCGAACTGCCCTTTCCTTACTGTGGCACCAGAATCTGGGCGCGCCCTACGACATTCTGCTGCCCTGGGGACTCTTCTATGATATCGGCCGCGCCTTCATGGTCATCGGCGCTGTGTGCCTGATCGTGAACACCATAAATAAGCTCTTGCACAAAGAGTATTGCTTCGAGTTTTTCCTGCTTACTCAGCTGATCGGCGGCGGCCTTGTCTGCCTCTTAGTCGAGGCTGTGCTGCACCAGATCAATGCCCTGTACATTCCTCTTGTGCTCTGTGAAGGCTACGGCGTCTATTGCCTCATCACCTTCCTGCAGAACAGGAAAAAAGCCCCGGGAACCGCCGCAGGATGCGTCCTGGCAATTGTTTACCTTGTATGCCTTGTGCTGTTCCAGAAGGACTACTACACCGACTACAGACAGTTGGTCAACGCCTACTTCCACATCGGTCTTGAGGACTGCGTGGACTACGCGTTAGAGCAATGTGAGGCCAAGGGCCTTAGCACTGTCACCGTGGAAAAAGGTGCCCAGTGGCCCAGACTCCTGCTCTTTACCGAGACGCTCCCCTCCGAGTACCTCTCCTCCGTGGAGTACGATGTGGCGCCCGCTCCCAAGAGCTTCGTGACGAACGGCATCCGCATCAATACCCGCATCAACTACGATGCGATCTGTGATGAGAGCATCTACATCATCTACTACACCGACGAGGAGCGCTTCAAAGAGGACTTCGACCTCACAGCCTTCCACGACTGGTTCGTAGCGGTACCGAAATAACGACGTAAAAAAAGCCCGCAGTTGCCTGCAGGCTTGTTTAATTGCCAAAATATATACTTGCTACTCCTCGCTTACCCTCACGCTCTTCTTGCCGAAATACTCCGCCACCTTCACATTGGTGGGTTCGTCTGCATCTCCGGAAAGGTCTCCCACGTAGAGCATATCGGGCTGATGGACGAATGCGGGAAGCACTGCCTCACTGACGGACTTATCCTTCAGAATGTCCATACGCGCCAGATATTCTTCCTCATAGGCGGCTGCCTCGCCGCTTGCAAGCAGGTTCACAGCCTTCACAGCAGTAAGCTCTGCGGCCTTACCGGTCGCGATCTGAAATACTGCAAGAAGTACGCAGATCGCACAGACTGCCGGGATGCCCTTTCGGGTGCCTGCTTTCGCAGCGTCCGGCTTCGCATCTGCCTTCTCTGTACAAACGCTGTCATCCGGACTTGCCATGCTGACAACACCGTCTTCGCCTGTGCTCATGTTCTCCGCGCCCCTGCGCTCTCTGAGCACTCTCTCAAGATATCCAAGCAGATACACGTACATAAACAGTGCGGTCAGCTGGAAGCTGTAATAAACGATCGCAACGGCTCTTGCTGGGCCGGTGGAGTTCATGGTGTAGAAGGTGGGACATGACATGGAACAGAACACGCCGTAGGTAAAACCGATCACAAGCAGGGGATAGGGGAAGCGCTTTTTAGCCTTCTTAATTGCTGCCAGAAGGAAAGGTGTCAGCACTGCTGCCGCGAGTACCTGCCAGCCTCTGATCCAGTACAGGAAGTAGCGCACACCCTGCACCAGAGATTTGGCTACAGCCTTCCAGGCGGGGATCTTCCACATATCGCTCTGACGCACCGCGTTGCCGGGTGCCAGCATGCTGACTGCAAGACCTGCCAGCATCAGAAAACATACGAAGGCGATGCCTGTTCTTGCGGGGTGTTTTTTCAGGAAAAGGTATGCTGTCACGCACACGGTCAGGATCACCGCGGGAAGCAGCGACACATAGTTGCCGCCTGCTAAGAAAGGCGCCAGCACAAGCATTCCGATCAGACTGCCCGCTCTCTGCCTGCGCACGTAGCGGACAAGCAGTCCGAAGAACATAAAAGTCAGGCCAAGATAGCCCGTATAATACATGGAACCGTTGTACCAGAACAGGGTCTCGCCCTGGGTGGGAACGGTCTGAATGCACAGAATCGACAGCACGGAGGATACGAGCAGCCACAGTGCCCTGCTGCCCCCAAGGATCTCTGTGATCAGGGGCTTCAGGAGGATGAAAATACCTCCCGCAAGCAAAAGCACGATCACCGCAGTCACATACGCGTACGCCTTCTCAGAGAACGCGTTGGGGGGCATGCGCATGAGAAACAGGGCGGAATAGGTGCCCTGCCAGGTGTTGTAGTCGTAGGCGACACCTCTGCCTGCCTCCCGAACCATACGGACGATGCTGCCGGTCCCGTGAAGGATCCTGTGGGTCTCGACACCGTAGTAATAATCATCTCCCGTGGGATGATTGTAGCGGCCCAGGTACAGCACCGGCAGCAGACTCACAAGCAGAATGGCAAGCGCTGCATATGCGGTTATCTTCTCCGTTTTTTTAGTCATTGTTAATCCTCGAAATATTCGCGGTACTCCTGCTCGCTGACGAAGAGAATGTAAGCTCCGTCCACAAGTCCCATGTAACCGTTGTCAGTAGTATATCCCTGCATTTTCTGTACCATCCTTTCGAAATCGTTTCTCCTGTTCTTTATTGAAAAGATAATTTTTTCAATGAAAGCGTTTCTCTTGTTTCTGAAAAAATGATATCAAAAATACAGTCCGAAAAATCGTTCTCAAAATCACACGCCGATCCACGCGACGATCCACACGCCGACCCCTGCAGCGCGTCATCCAAGAGCCGTTGAAGATAAAAGCCGATCTTCGGCCCTATGTCTTCGACCCTATGCCTCCCGAAGCATCAGAAGCTCCCGCATGCGCTCAAGCAGCTGCTCCGTGCGCTCCAAAAGAAGCTCTGCGTCCTTCTCCACCAGACCGGTAGACTTGTACCTGTAGGTGAAGTAGGGATTGCCGTAGGCGGTAAAGGAGAGGTCCTTGCCGTACTCCCTGATCAGCTTGGGAATGCCTGCGGGATCAAGCACAGCGTCCGGGCGGAAGGTAAAGGTGATGCGCTCTCTTTTGCCCTTGACCTCGGTGAGGTACAGGCTGTGGGCTGCCATGCGGATCAGTGAGATGCGCAGCAGGTTCTCCACAGACTTGGGTGTCTCGCCGAAGCGGTCCAAGAGCTCGTCCATCATGTCATCCCGCTCCTTGCGGCTCTCGATGCCTGCGATCCTCTTGTAGATGTCCAGCTTCTGGGCTTCGTTCACAATGTAGTTGGGCGGGATAA
Source organism: Acetatifactor sp. (assembly GCA_045643625.1). Taxonomy (GTDB): domain Bacteria; phylum Bacillota; class Clostridia; order Lachnospirales; family Lachnospiraceae; genus Acetatifactor. The sequence goes on from JAZULD010000117.1 coordinate 6,514, forward strand.
AAGCGTCCACGTCCAGGTCGATGACCGTGGCAAAATCCACAGGCTCCGTGTAGCCCTTCATTCTGCGCACCGCCTCGTTCAGCATCTTGCAGTACATATCGTAGCCGACAGCCTCCATATGGCCGTGCTGACGCATGCCCAGCAGGTTGCCGGCGCCGCGGATCTCAAGGTCGCGCATTGCGATCTTAAAGCCGCTGCCTAAGTCCGTAAACTCCTTGATGGCCGCCAGACGCTTCTCTGCCACCTCTCGGAGCATCTTGTCCCTGCGGTACATTAAGAAGGCGTAGGAGGTACGGTTGGAACGACCGACACGTCCTCTGAGCTGGTAAAGCTGGGACAGTCCAAGATTATCGGAATCATGAATGATCATGGTGTTGACGTTTGAGATGTCCAGACCGGTCTCGATGATGGTGGTGGACACCAGCACATCGATCTCGCCGTCAATAAAGTCCACCATAATTTTTTCCAGCTCGTGCTCCTTCATCTGGCCGTGGGCAAAAGCCACCTGGGCCTCGGGCACCAGCTTCTGGATGGTGGCCGCCATATCTGCGATCTGATGGACGCGGTTAAACACATAGTAGACCTGGCCGCCGCGGCCGAGCTCTCGTACGATGGCCTCGCGCACCATCTCCTCGTTGTATTCCATAACGTAGGTCTGAATGGGCAGACGGTCCTCGGGTGCCTCCTCCAGCACGCTCATATCCCTGACACCGATCAGGCTCATATGCAGGGTTCTGGGGATGGGGGTCGCCGTCAGCGTCAGCACATCCACGTTTTCTTTCAGCTTCTTGATCTTCTCCTTGTGAGCCACGCCGAAGCGCTGCTCCTCATCGATGATCAGAAGGCCTAAATCTTTAAATTTTACATCCTCCGAGAGCACTCTGTGGGTACCGATGACGATGTCCACCAGACCTTTTTTCAGGTCGGCGATGGTCTTCTTCTGTTCCGCTGCCGTGCGGAAACGGCTGAGCAGCTCCACATTCACGGGGAAGTCCTTCATGCGCTGGGCGAAGGTATTGTAATGCTGCTGGGCCAGGATCGTGGTAGGCACCAGGTATACCACCTGCTTGCCCTCCTGCACTGCCTTGAAGGCTGCGCGGATGGCGATCTCGGTCTTGCCGTAGCCAACGTCGCCGCAGATCAGACGGTCCATGATCTTGCTGCTCTCCATGTCGGCCTTGGTGTCCGCGATCGCGTTCAGCTGGTCCTCGGTCTCCTCGAAGGGGAACATCTCCTCAAACTCGCGCTGCCATACGGTGTCGGGACCGCAGACATAGCCCTGGGACTGCTGGCGGGTCGCATAGAGCTCCACCAGGTCCTTGGCGATCTCGTCCACCGCCGTGCGTACCTTGGTCTTGGTCTTCTCCCACTCCTTGGTGCCCAGCTTGTTCAGTCTCGGCGTCTTGGCCGCGTCTGAGGATGCATATTTCTGAATGACATCAAGTCCCGTCGCAAGCACGTAGAGATTGCCGCCGTCACGATACTCGATCTTGATGTAATCCTTGACGACCTTCTCGACCTCGACCTTCTCGATGCCCTTGTAAACGCCCAATCCATGGGTCTCGTGAACGACATAGTCGCCCACTTTCAGCTCGTTAAAGCTGCTGATCTTCTGACCCTGGTAGAGCTTCTTGCGCTTCTTTTTCTTCTTCTCCGCGCCGAAAATATCGGTCTCGGAGAGCACAACGAATTTCAGCAGCGGGTACTCAAAGCCCCTGCTCACGTGGCCGTAGCAGGTCAGCACCTCGCCGGGGATCACCTCGCGCAGAGGGTTCTCGGTGTAGACTGCAGGTACCTCCAGCTCCTTTAAGTCCTCCGCCAGACGTCCCGCTCTCGTACGGGAGCCGGAGAGCAGAATGACTCTGTAGCCCTGCTTGCGGTACTGCTTCAGGTCCTTGACCAGCGCTTCAAAACTGTTATTGTAAGGTGCCACGCTTCTTGCGTTCACCGTAAATTTCTTCTCGGGAGCAAAAAATCCGCTCCTGCCGTCCAGCGTGGAGATCGTAACGACACTGCCCTTCAGAAGCCCCGCCGCCACCTGCTCGCCGCTGTAGAGGATGTTCATCTGGCCGGGCAGAATGTAGCCCTTGCTGACACGCTGCTCCATGCTCTCACGGAACTCAAGTTCCACCGCGTCCGCGTGCTCCTTCACGCGGGCAGGCTCTTCGATAAAAAATGCCAGGTCCCCGCGTCGTCTCTCGCTTTTTACCAGAAGCTCGGGAAGGGTCACGGTATCCTCATAAAAATAGCGGATGTAGCTGTCCAGGTTCACCATGCTGCGAAACTCCAGCAGCTGGTCCTTTAACTCTCTCACCTGCACCGAGATCCTGTGTGCCTCCTCGGTGAGGAAGCTGTCGCGGAAGATCTTCTCCTGCCCGGCAGCCTCTTTTTCCACGCGGGCAAGGCCCTCCCTGATGCGCTCGTCCGAGAGAACGAACTCGCCTGCAGGGTAGACAGTGATGCTCTCCAGCTTCTCGATAGAGCGCTGGCTCAGCACATCAAAGCTGCGGACGGAATCCACCTCGTCGCCCCAAAGCTCGATACGATAGGGGTTCTCCTCCGTCAGGTCAAAAATATCCACAATGCCGCCCCTGACAGAAAACTGTCCGGGTGTTTCCACCTGGTAGACCTTCTCATAGCCCATGGCAACCAGGCGCTCCGCGAGGGTCTGCTCCTCCAGGGGGCCGCCGTTTGACACCTCGATGACGTCATCCTCGCCCCAGATCACCTGCGGAGTCATCAGCGCCGCATAGGTGGTGACGATGGTCACAGGCTTTTTTTCATAGAGCCTGCGCAGGGTGCGGACACGTTCTCCGGTCAGCTTGTTGCCGTGAATGTCCGCCTGGAAAAACATCAGGTCCTTGGCGGGATAGAGCATGACGTTGCGGTCGTAGAATTTGTACTCCTCCCAGATCTCTCTGGCTCTCGCATCGCTGTAGGTGACGATCACCTTGTGACGCAGGCCGCTGCTCAGTCCGTAGATCATATGAAGTTTTTGAGAATCCACACAGCCGGTGAATGCAATGGGAGATATTTTTTTCTCCATTGCCTCTTTGGCCTGATCGAACTCAGCAAGCTCCGCAAGGGGAGCAAGTAATGCCTGCATCTTATCCTCCCAACCGCCCGTGGGCGGTATTATTTCTTCTTGTGATTATACTCGTTCATCGCACGGTCTGTGTCGCCGTGCACCATCAGACGGATGGCCTTCACTGCGTTCTCGCAGCCATCGTCGATCAGCTTCCTCTCCGCGGGAGTGAAATGACCCAGCACATAATCCGCCAGATCGTACTCCTTGGGCTTCTCGCCGACACCCATGCGCATGCGGATAAAATCCTCATTGCCCAGATGTCTGATGATATTCTTCAGGCCGTTGTGACCGCCCGCACTGCCCTTCTTGCGGATGCGCAGAGCACCCACGTCCAGGCTGATGTCATCGGAGATCACGATGAGCTCGCAGGTGGGATCCACCTTGTAGTAGTCCACCAGCTCGCGCACGCTCTCGCCGCTTAAGTTCATATAGGTCAGGGGCTTGGCCAGAATGCAGCGCACGCCGTCCACGTAGCCCTTGCCGATCATGGCCTTGTGCTTCTTCTCAAGAATGCTGATGCCCTCTGCCGCAGCCAGCTTGTCGATCACATCAAAGCCCACATTGTGTCTTGTATTA
>JAZULD010000118.1:0-3548 GCA_045643625.1 Acetatifactor sp.
CTTCTCCGCTGACGGAACCGCCAGCGCAGGACGAGACGGAGACGGCGGCAGCGCCATCGGCACCATCGATTTCGTATACGATTACAACAATAAGATCGTCACAGTCAAGGAGGCAAACGGCAACTCCGATGTCACCGAAGACTACAACAATTATTATGCATCCCTCTGCCTGCTTCACACCGAGAACGGCATGATCGGAAGCGGACAGGACGCATACTTCCCCAACGTCAACGAGTTTGAGGTGAAGATCCGAAGATTTGTCAACGACGGATCACAGTTCAATTTCGATGTGACCGGCCAGAGAGACAGCCTGAACATGATCAGATACGCAACTCTCTCCGACAGGATCAACGATTTCAGACGTTAGACCGACAGACGGCGTGTCTGACGCCGGACGCATAGCCAACGAGTCAGACATTTCATAAGACCAACGCGAAGAAAGGAGGTGCCGGATATGAGCAGTGAACAGCTATCCAACGCTGAAAAACTTGCGAAACTTAAGAAAAAAAGAACGAAATATCTGGTACACTCCATCATCAGCGGACTTGCCTCCGTGCTTGTGGTCGGTGTTTTTACCTTCAGCTGGTTCGTCAACAACAAGGATGTGACGGCAGCAGGCGTAACGACTGCGATCCTCGCTCCCAGCCCCGAGATGGAATACAGATTCGCCCCCGGCGATCTGGTGGGAGAGGACTGGACCGCATACGACTGGACGGACGACCACGGAAGAGACATCGCCTGGAAGGCCATGGAGGAGCTTGAGACCGACTTTAACGTGCCCGGCAATCTGGAAAGACCCGGCGACAGTGTGTATGTGCAGGTAAGAGCTTACGGCGAGAACTGCAGCTTTACCCTGAGAAGGCTGGGACTTCTGTAGGCGGACGCCACCGAGGAGATCCCCCGCGTGATCGAGCGGGAGGGCGAGGACGAACCGCTTTACTGCTATCTCGGCACACAGATCTACGCGCAGCTTCTCGGCTACGGCGACACACAGGTCGAGGACGCCGAAGCGCAGTATCTTACCAGAGAGGCAGCAGAGGATGAGATCCCCGAGGACTACGAGGGAAGCCTTCCCTGCATGATAAGCCCCGAGATCGAGATCTACAACGGTGATGCGATCACCTTCGGAACGGAGGAGGACGCAGTGATCACCTTCAGGATCGTTTTCGAAAACAAAGACTATTCTCAGAACGAATATAAAAGATTCGGCACCCGCATCAGTTACGACGATGTGTACGAGTGCTGTAAGCGCAGACTGTTTGCAGACTGTACCCCCATTCGATAGGGGAGCGCGCGGAGAGGAAGCATTTTGACAGAAAAAATCAATGCACAAAAAGAAAAACTGCATAGAGAGAGAAGCCGCACCGGCGTCCGACTGCTCGGAGCTGTGATGGCAGCGCTCATCACCCTTTCTGCGGCAAGCGTTGCGACCTTCGCGTGGTATATCTACAACACCAATGCGCACACCACCAAGGTCCATATGGCTGCGGGAACCAGCACCAAGCTGGAGATCTCCAAAGGCTATAACGGTACCTACTCCTACTCGGTAGACCTGGACTCCTTCTTCGGAACCCTGAACCCCGTGTCCACCGATAAGATCACAGGCGGTTTCCAGAAGGTGTACGGCTACACCGATGGATCCGACACTCAGCCCAGACTTGCAAGCATTTTCAGACCGGCTGAGAGCAATGACTATTTTTCCACGACTCTGTACCTTAGAACCAACGCCGCAAAACAGGGCGTATATGTATCTCTCATCGACTACGACCACAACGTATCCTCCGACCTGATGGCGACCGCCATGCGTGTGGGACTTGTGGTGCATGAGCCCGGTGAGAACAAGCAGGTTGCCGGAGAGTATATTTTCTCCTTGAGCGACGAGCAGAACCCCAACAGAGAGTACAACACCTACAACGGTGAGGAGGGCTGTGTGCTGGATCACACAAAGACCGATGGCTCCGTTGTGAGACTTACCCCCTACGACCGCGACAATTACGCTACTTACGACGCAAAGACCGGTCTGATGAACCGCACAGACAAGTCGCTGAAGCTCTTTGAGCTGACCGGCGGCAGGGAGTACGCTCCCGGCGAGGCAGTGCAGGTGGATGTCTATGTGTGGCTTGAGGGCTGCGATTCGGACTGCACCGGATACTTAGGCAAGCTGAATCTGAAAAATCTGGCAATTTCCTTTGTGGGATACGACGAATAGTCAGAGGAACGATATGGAAAAGAACAGGAAACTTAGGAAAAACGGACAAAAGCGCGCCGTGCTTCTCCTTCTGCTCGTGACACTTCTGGTGCTCACGGCCGGGGTGGGAGGAACTTATGCGTGGTTTGTCTTCAATACGGCGACGAATATCGAGCCCAGCGTCGGAAGTACGATCTCCGGCGGCGAGGCATCGCTTCTTATGGCCAATAATTTAAACGGTCCCTTCGGCAACGAATGTGACCTGGTGTTTATGAGTAACGGCGGGGACCTGCAGCCCCTGTCAACGGCAGACCTCTCGCACTTTTACAGAGCGACCGCACAGAACGCCAAGGGAATCTCCCTGCTCTATGCGGATGCCGACGACAAGGTGGATTCCTCCACCATGCACGGAAGCCTCTTTTTCAGGGCTGAGGGCGGAAGCCTGGATGTGTATCTCCTGCCGGAGCAGCTGTTTTTCGGCAATGATATTCAGGCGCTCAGTGCCATGCGTCTCGGCGTAAGGATCGTTGATGGCGTAAGCAGCACTCCCCTGATCTTCAAACTGGATGAAATGGCAGACACCGGAAATGCCGCAAAAACACAGACCACCACAAGAGCAAACGCTGTGGTCGCGGGCATCGACAGAGGTGCCCCTGATTTTGCCGACGACCCCTCTCATAACTTATCGGAGTTCGCGGCAGTGATTTCCGGCGGTGACGACCCCGTTCCCCGCGCAGGAAGCAATAAACTTTTCACCGTGGCTGACGGACAGACAGTCGGCGTTGAGTACTGGCTGTACCTTGAGGGCTGCGATGAAAACTGTATCAATGAAGTACAGAGCAAGGATGTGTCCCTGAAACTGAGCTTCGCGGGTGTGGCACCTTAGAGGCGGCAGTTTTCGGAGAAAGGATGTAAGAGATGTTTTCCCAGGCAGACAAAATCAGCATATTGTTGATCGTGATCGTTCCGCTATTTCTATTTTTTGTCTTTCAGCTTTTCCGTCTGGTTCGCGTACTGCGCGAGCTTAAGGCAGTGGAGCAGGAGGAGGCAGAGGCTCTTGAGGCAGAGCGCGTGACAACTGAACTTGAAGCACGTATCAAAGAGGCAGAGCGCATCCGCGCGGAGGCTGAGGAGGAAAAACGGCGCGCAAGAAAACTTGAAGCAGACGTGGAGGCGGTACTCAGACAGTTCGCCACCCCGAAGATTTGATTTTTAGAAAAAAATTAGGAGCATGACCTTATGAGCAGCTTTTTAAAACTTGTATTTGAACTGGTAGGCCAGATGCTTTACAACTTCATAGATTGGGTAGTGAGCATCGTCATGGGCTTCGTGAGAACCTTTATCACAGGCTGGGTGGGTT
>JAZULD010000119.1:0-2827 GCA_045643625.1 Acetatifactor sp.
GGTCTTGACATTCAGTACACGGGTATGCTCTGTGATAAGCTGAAGAGAATCTTTATCACCGGTGACGATCACGCATTCACAATCCGGAGAGGCACAGCGGTGGCTGATCGTTCCGAGAAGGTCGTCTGCCTCCCAGCCCTCCAGTTCCAGCATAGGAACTGCCATAGTGCGGAGGATCTCCTTCAGCAGAGGAAGCTGCACCCGCAGCTGTTGAAGCTATGGCGAACGGTGATGTTGTTCTTCTTCAGAATACCCGTTTCCGTGGTAAGGAAGAAACCAAGAACGGTGAAGCATTCTCTAAGGAACTGGCTGATCTTGCAGATGCATATGTATGCGATGCATTCGGTTCTGCTCACCGTGCACACGCTTCTGTAGAAGGCGTTACCAAGTTCATCACCGCTAAGGGCGGCGACAACGTAGTTGGTTACCTGATGCAGAAGGAAATCGATTTCCTCGGCAATGCTGTTGAGAATCCCGTAAGACCTTTCGTAGCAATCCTCGGCGGTGCTAAGGTTGCTGATAAGCTTAACGTTATTTCCAACCTGCTTGAGAAGTGCGATACCCTCATCATCGGTGGTGGTATGGCTTACACCTTCTTAAAGGCTCAGGGCATGGAAGTTGGTCGGACCCTCGTTGATGACGAGAAGATCGATTACTGCAAGGAGATGATGGACAAGGCTGAGAAGCTTGGCAAGAAGCTGCTTCTTCCTATCGATACCACCATCGCTGCATCTTTCCCTAACCCTATCGACGGACCTATCGAGGTTTCCTACGTTGATTCCGATGCTATCCCTGCTGACATGGAAGGTCTTGATATCGGACCTAAGACCGCAGAGATGTTCGCTGACGCTGTAAAGGCTGCTAAGACCGTTGTTTGGAACGGACCTATGGGCGTATTCGAGAATCCTACTCTTGCAGCAGGTACCATCGCTGTAGCTAAGGCTCTTGCAGAGACCGATGCAACCACCATCATCGGCGGCGGCGACTCCGCAGCAGCAGTTAACCAGCTTGGTTTTGGCGACAAGATGAGCCACATCTCCACCGGCGGCGGGGCTTCCCTTGAGTTCCTTGAGGGTAAGGAGCTTCCCGGCGTTGCTGCAGCAGACGACAAATAAATCTTACGAAAAGAGGAAATAAAAATGGCAAGAAAGAAAATCATTGGCGGCAACTGTAAGACGAACATGACTCCCAGCGAGGCAGTTGCTCTGGTAGAGACTTTAAAGCCCCTGGTTGTAAACGATGAGGTTGACGTAGTTTTCTGCGTACCCGCAATCGACATCATCCCCGCTATGGAGGCTGCTAAGGGCAGCAACATCTGTATCGGTGCCGAGAATATGTACTACGAGGAGAAGGGTGCTTACACCGGCGAGATCGCTCCCGCAATGCTTACCGATGCAGGTGTTAAGTATGTTATCATCGGTCACTCCGAGAGAAGAGAGTATTTTGCTGAGACTGACGAGACCGTTAACAAGAAGGTCCTCAAGGCTTTCGAGCATGGCATTACCCCCATCATCTGCTGTGGTGAGACCCTCACCCAGAGAGAGCAGGGCGTTACCATCGACTTCATCCGTCAGCAGATCAAGATCGCTTTCTTAAGCGTAACTGCAGATCAGGCTAAGACCGCTGTTATCGCATACGAGCCTATCTGGGCTATCGGTACCGGTAAGGTTGCAACCACCGAGCAGGCACAGGAAGTATGTAAGGCAATCCGTGACTGCATCGCAGAGATCTATGATGATGCTACCGCAGCAGAGATCCGTATCCAGTACGGCGGCTCTGTATCCGCTTCCAGCGCTCCCGAGCTTTTCGCTCAGGCAGACATCGATGGCGGCCTGGTTGGCGGCGCTTCCCTGAAGCCCGACTTTGGCAAGATCGTGAATTATAACAAGTAATTCAGGAAGGAAATGAAATGAAGAAGTTCCGTAGTGCGATTATCGCAGTTTTAGTTTTCACTATGGTACTGTGTATGGCAGGCTGCGGCGGCGCTAAGCCCTCCGAGCTTGCAGGCAGCTGGGGTACCGAAGTAAGCGTTCAGAATTCTCTGTTGCGTTCTCTCGGTTCTGCAGCAGAAGGCTACACCGAGCCTCTTACCCTTACCATTTACCTCACCATGGACGCTGACGGCAACTACACCGTAGGTCCTAATGGTGAAGAGTCCGGTCCTGCTATCATGGCATGGGCTGAAGGCTGTGCTGATTTCATGGTTCAGAGACTGATCGACGAGTTCAAGGCTCTTGGCAAGGATCAGGCTACAGCTGAGAAGATGTTAGAGAAGGAATACGGCATGCCCGCTAAGGAGTTCATGATGGCAGACATGCAGGAGAGACTGAATCTGACAACTCTGCTTGCTAACTATGTTGAAGAGGGTACCTACTCTGTAAAGGGCGGCAAGATCTCCTTCGCAAAGGCAGGCACCGAGATCAACACCGAGGTATATGAGAATATTAAGGTTAAGGACAACACCCTGACCCTTACCGTTCCCGAAGGCGGCAGCGCACAGATCCTGCGCAATGTTGCTCGTCCTATGGAGATGATCAAGAAGTAATTTTTTACAAAAAGGAAGCCCCCTGAGTAGATCAGGGGGCTTTTTTGGGGAGACCTAACAATGAATTGGAAATTGTTTTTTATGCCTTCGGGTCTGTATGAAGAAAAGGGGTATGCAGACCTCGGCTTCTCATTGTACGATAAGTCACATCTGACCGCTCTGGCGCTGTGTCTGTTATTCGGCGCCGTGCTCTGCATGATCTATTTAAGATTGTCGGACAGCGGCAAAATGAAGATGCGCAGGTTCTACGGCGCAAGCATTGTGATCGCTGAGATCGTGAAA
>JAZULD010000120.1:0-15565 GCA_045643625.1 Acetatifactor sp.
TCAACGGACGGCGGCGACACGGACATCGGCTGGAATGACGATCTGCTGTAAAATGTGAGATGATGCCGCACCGCGGAAAGGCAGCGGATACGGCGCCCGCCGCATCATGCGAGAAATGTTACAGGATGCACGCACCTGAGAATGTGTGCGCAGCGCATGCCGCGCCTATGCGAGAATACGTCGGTCACACCGCCCGCCGCAAAGCTGCGGCCGCGGCAGCCGGTTTTTCTGCTCGTCGTACACGGCCGATTCGCGAGGGCTCTCGCGTAACTCGCCCTGACGGGCTCAAACAGACGCCCGCCCTCGCTCCCAGCGTACAACTCGCGACGAAAAACACGACACAGTGCCGCGGCACTGCAAACTCTGCGCCAGCCTTCGCAATTTGCAATCTCCACCGATGAGTGGTAAAATATCAGCAAACTGTTTTGCTTTTTTTCATGACGAAAAAGGAGTCGAAAAACACCAGATGAATTCCGCAAATCATTCTTTAAAAATACCGGTAAGCCGCGTGGTTGCGCTGTTTTTGCTGGATATCATGTCCATAGTCGTTGCGGCTTTTGCGGCACTGTACATCCGCTTTGACTTTAAGTTCAACGAGATGCCCAAGCTCTATCTTGAGAAGTTTGAGCATGTGCTGCCCTACACTCTGGTGATCACTCTGTTTTTCTTCGTGTTCTGGAGACTCTACAACAGCGTGTGGCGTTATGCCAGCGCGACAGAACTTCTGAATATCGTGTACGCGACCACCTGTGCCGCATTGGCGCAGACCGTGTACTGCTATACCATCGGGGAGAGAATGCCCCGAAGCTTCTATGTGCTCTACTGGTTTTTGCTGTTCGGATTGACCTGTGTCACCCGTTTCAGCTACCGTATCATTGAGATCTTAAGCCGCAAGAGAGACGACCGCGCAAGCGGCAAGCGCATCAACGTAATGCTGGTTGGCGCAGGCGCTGCGGCCAATGCCATCCTGAAGGAGATCGAGAGCAGCCGTTATCTGAACCTTCGCGTGAAGTGTATCGTGGACGACGCCGAGGGCTGTCAGGGCAAGCTTCTTCGAGGCATCCCCATCGTGGGCGGCAGAGACAAGATCTTGGAGTCAGCCAAGCAGTACGGCATCGACGAGATCATTTTTGCAATTCCTTCCGCCAACACTGCGACCCGTAAGGAGATCCTTGACATCTGCAAGGAGTCCGGCTGTAAGCTTCGCACCCTGCCCGGAATGTATCAGCTGATCAACGGCGATGTGTCCGTTTCCAAGTTAAAAGAGGTCGAGATCGAGGATCTGCTCGGCAGAGACCCCATCGAGATCAACACCGCCGAGGTCTTCAGTTCCGTCAGAGGCAAGCGCATTCTGGTAACGGGCGGAGGCGGCTCCATCGGAAGCGAGCTCTGCAGACAGATCGCTGCCAACGATCCCGGCAAGCTGATCATCGTGGACATTTACGAGAACAACGCTTACGACATCCAGCAGGAGCTGATCCGTAAGTTCCCCAACCTTGACCTGACCGTGCTGATCGCATCCGTGCGAAACAGCGAGCGAATCGAATCGATTTTTGAGACCTACAAGCCCGAGATCGTGTACCATGCGGCAGCGCACAAGCATGTGCCCCTCATGGAGGACAGCCCCAACGAGGCCATTAAGAACAACGTACTCGGCACCTACAAGACAGCCTGCGCAGCGGACCGTGTGGGTGTAGACAAATTTGTCCTGATCTCTACCGACAAGGCGGTAAATCCCACCAATATCATGGGCGCCTCCAAGCGTCTCTGCGAGATGGTGGTACAGATGATGAACTCCCGCTCCAAGACCAATTTCGTGGCCGTACGCTTCGGCAATGTGCTGGGCAGCAACGGCAGCGTCATTCCTCTTTTCAAAAAACAGATTGAGGAGGGCGGTCCCGTCACCGTGACCCATCCCGAGATCATCCGCTATTTTATGACCATCCCCGAGGCAGTTTCCCTGGTGCTGCAGGCCGGCGCCTATGCTAAGGGCGGTGAGATCTTCGTTCTGGATATGGGCGAGCCCGTGAAGATCGCGGACCTTGCCGAGAACCTGATCAAGCTCTCCGGCTACAAGGTCGGTGAGGATATCCGCATCGAGTACACCGGACTTCGTCCCGGCGAGAAGATGTACGAGGAGCTCCTCATGAACGAGGAGGGCCTGAAAAAGACTGCAAACAAGCTGATCTACATCGGCAAGCAGATCACTTTTGACGAGGAGCAGTTCGAGCACAAGCTCCATGAGCTTGGCAGATGCGCCGAGTCCGAGAACGTGGACATCAGACCTCTGGTCAAAGAGCTCGTGCCCACCTATTCCTACGAATAAATCCAAAGGAGTCTTCCCATGCAGGCATGCTTAAACAAGCTTAAGAGTGTTTTGTGGAGCAAAAGAGCTCTGTACATTCTGTGCTTTATCGGAATCAACTTCATAGAACTGCTGCGTGCAAGCCAGAGAGGCAATGTCTGGTATGTCGCAGTCAACTGTATGGGCATCGCGATGCTTGCCATTGTCGCAAGCGCATATCCCTTAAAGGAACTCTGTGACAGGATCAATCTTGCATACACGATCCTCTGCGCGATCGCGGCTGTGGGAATCTTTTTCCACTGGCAGGCCCACATCGGTCAGTACTATCTGTGGCAGGTGGAGACCGCATTATTTAACATCTGGTGGATCGGCATCATGGCAAGGTATCTGCTGCACCGCGTGCTGGTGACAAAGCAGACTTCCTTTAAACCCTCTGTGACCGGCATCCTCTGGATCGCCATGAGCGTATTCATGATCTGCTCCGTGAGCCAGCGTGTATGGCCTCTGTGGTACCTTCTGATGTACGGAATCTTTTACCTGACTGAGTTCACTCCCTCCGACAGGAGAGACCTCTTAAACGGTATGATCGACGGTACCATCATTTCCTTCTTCGGCATTCAGACCTACGCCTACGGCTTCCGCCCCTACGACGATCCCCGTTATGCAGGTGCTTTTTCCAACTGCAACATGATGGCCCTGTACTACCTGATCGTTTATCTCTGTGTGCTCTTCAAGCTCCATCTTCTGGAGAAGGAGGGCGGCAAAAAAGGCTGGAAACTGTTTTACTTAACAGGTGCCGGCGGACTGCTCTGCTTCCAGCTGTTCACCATCTGCAGAACCGCATGGCTGGCAGTCATCGCAATCACTGCGATCTACGGCATTGTGATCGTGAAATGTAACTGGAAGAAAAAATGGCACCAGGTCTTCCTGCGCGGCGTGGCTCTCACCATGGCTGTGATCGTGACCTTCCTGCCTGTTTACTATACCATTCGCTGGCTTCCCACCATTCTGCACTATCGCATCTGGTACGAGGGTGAGTACGATATCAACAAGGTGCATTCCTTCGACCCCGCCAACTCCGAGAAGTACGTCAGTCTTCCCGAGTATCTGGACGCAGCTGCGGGCAGAATCTTAAAGACCATGCAGATCACCAACTTCTCCCTGGACAGTCTCGAGACCATGGAGCAGGAGGTGAAGACGGAAGTCTCCCCCGAGGAAAAAACCTACGGAGACAACGGTTACGAGCGCGTTCCCCAGTGGGACATCCCCTGGCTGGACGGCACCATGCAGAAGCGCGCGACCATCTACAGAGTCTACCTGCGTGACACCACCTGGGTGGGCAACGGACTGGACAAGGGCTATTATCTGATCGGTGACTCGCAGTTTATGTCGAGACACGCTCACAATATTTTTGTGCAGGTATTCTTCACCTACGGAATTCCCGCAGGTATTCTGATGATACTTCTGACGATCGCGCTGTTTGTGCGCCACATCAGGCTCTACAGACGGCACAAGGAAGACCCCCATGCCTGCATTCCTCTGTTTATCACGATCCTGTTCTTCCTCTTCGGTTCCATCGAGATCGTGTGGAATCCGGGCCAGCTGATCATGTTCTTGATGTTCTTTGCACAGCATCCCGGCATCTATGTCGAAGGTAAGGAAGAAGCAATGATTGAGGCAAGTGCCAAGTAAAAAGACGCGCGCAAGAACGCAGACTACGATGGATACGGAGATAACGGACGCATCGAATCGGCGGCGCCGGCATGCAGCTGCAGTGCGCGGAAACGCACATGACCGACACTCGTGTCATAAACATATAATTTTACAAGATAGGCGCAGCCTGTGCATGAGAGATCGGCACAGGTTTTGTCGCATTTAAGAACAAGCCCCGAAAGGGCGCAAGGAGAGACCAAAATGCTGAAAGCCACAGACTTAAAACCCCTGGAAAAGCATATTTTCTTAAGTTCCCCCACCATGCACGGTGAGGAGCTGACCTATATGACGGAGGCCTACGAGACCAACTGGATGTCCACCGTGGGCAAAAATATCAACGAGGTGGAGCGTCTGGCGGCAGAGAAGGCAGGCGTAAAAGAAGCGGTGGCCTTATCCTCCGGAACAGCTGCGCTGCATCTTGCCATCCGTCTTGCGGGCATGAGAGCTTACGGCGTTCCCGCTGCGGGAAGCGGCACCCTTGCAGGCAGGCATGTTTTCTGCTCCGATATGACCTTCGATGCAACGGTCAACCCTGTGCTTTATGAGGGCGGAACTCCTGTTTTTATCGATACGGAGTATGACTCCTGGAACATGGATCCCGATGCCCTTGAGAAGGCTTTTGAGTACTATCCCGATGTAAAGATCATCGTGCTGGTGCACCTCTACGGCACACCGGCGAAATTCGATAAGATCCGCGAGATCGCAGACCGTCACGGTGCGGTCATCGTGGAGGATGCGGCGGAGTCCTTCGGTGCGTCCTATAGAGGCGCGCAGACCGGCTCTCTGGGCGATTACAGCATCATCAGCTTCAACGGCAACAAGATCATCACCGGTTCTTCCGGCGGTATGTTTCTGACCGACAGCAGCGAGGATGCCGCAGCGCTTCGCAAGTGGAGCACCCAGGCCAGAGACAACGCTCCCTGGTACCAGCACACCGAGCTTGGCTACAACTACCGCATGAGCAATGTGATCGCAGGCGTGGTACGCGGTCAGCTGCCGTATCTTTCGGAGCACATCGCTCAGAAAAAAGCAATTTACGAGCGCTACAAAGCAGGTCTTGCGGACCTGCCCCTTATGATGAATCCCATCCCCGAAGACTGCGATGCCAACTACTGGCTCAGCTGCCTGATGGTCGACGAGGAGGCAATGTGCGAGCAGGTGCGTGAGGACCTCACCGTTAAGTACACCCCTGAAGAGGGCAAGAGCTGCCCTCACGAGATCTTAGACAGCATCACCGCAGTGAACGCTGAGGGCCGTCCCATCTGGAAGCCCATGCACATGCAGCCCATCTACAGTGCAAGTCCTTTTGTCACCGCGAAGGGCCAGTGGGACAAGAGCACTTCCGACTGCTCCGCGGGCGCGGATATCTTCCGCAGAGGCTTATGCCTGCCCAGCGACAACAAGATGACACCTGAGGAACAGGACCGCGTGATCGAAGCGATCCGCGCATGTTTTGCTTAAGTGAGGTAACCCTTGAACAGGAAAAAACACACCTACCCCGCATCGGCCATGTCACCCATACCGGTGCGCAGGATGGGCTTTTACGAAAAATATATCAAAAGACTCCTTGATATTCTGATTGCAGGAATCGTTGTGGTGCTCTTAAGCCCGCTGTATGTCGTTGTTGCGCTGCTTGTGAAGACAAAGCTGGGCTCCCCCGTGCTTTTTACACAGGACCGTCCCGGACTTGTGGACGCTGACGGCAGGGAGAGAGTATTCCGCATGTACAAGTTCCGCACCATGACGGATGAGCGTGACGAGAATGGGGAGCTTTTGCCCGACGAGATCAGACTTACCGCTTTCGGAAAGTGGCTGCGTTCCACCAGTTTGGACGAGCTTCCGGAGGCCTTCAATATCCTGCAGGGCACCATGTCCCTTGTGGGTCCCAGACCCCAGCTGGTGCGCGATATGACTTTTATGAACGATATGCAGCGCGCCCGCCACACTGCCCGCCCGGGTCTCACCGGACTGGCCCAGGTCAACGGACGAAACGCGATCCTGTGGGAGGAGAAGCTTTACTGGGACTACCTGTATATCGGGAATGTCACCTTCTTCGGAGATCTGAAGATCGTTTTTGACACCGTGCGTACGGCGCTGATAAAGAGAGAGGGCATCGCCGAGGAAAACATGGCGACAGCCAGAGATTTCGGCGACTACCTGCTGGATGAGGGCAAGGTCACACGGGAAGAATATGACAGATGTCAGGCGCGCGCCAAAGTCATTTTGTCAGGAGAAATGCATGAATAGAGAAGACAATGTTTTTAGTAAAATAGATACCCCCAGGATGCTGGAGGCGGTTCGTGAGAGCGCAGGCAAAGGAGAGTACTCCGCACTTTTTTCCCTCTACAGGAAGGAGAAGCCCGAGTATCTGAAGCTTGCGGTGGACAGTATGCTTGATCAGACCGTTCCTCCGACTCAGATCGTGATGGTGGAGGACGGACCCTTAACCGAGGAGCTTTACAACCTGCTCGATTCCTACGGGGACAAGCTGACCCGCGTGGTGAACAAGGTGAACCTTGGCCTCGGACTGGCTTTGAACGAGGGCCTGAAGGCCTGCAGTTACGAGCTGGTGGCACGCATGGATACCGACGACATCGCAAAGAGCGAGCGCTGTGAGAAGCAGCTTGCAGTCTTTGCCAAGTCTCCCGAGCTTGCCATCGTCGGCGCCTGGGTGGATGAGTTCTACAGCACCCCCGACGAGGTTGTAAGCGTGCGTGCGGTGCCTACCGGACGCAAGGAGATCTACGAGTTTGCCAAGAGGCGCTCTGCCTTCAATCATCCCGCAGTCATGTACCGCAAGAGCAAGGTCCTTGCGGCGGGCGGTTATTCCGACCTTCGCAGAAATCAGGACGTAGACCTGTTCGGACGTATGCTGTTCGGCGGGTGCGAAGCGGAAAATATCGGCGAGTCTCTGCTGTTCTTCCGCTCCAACGACGATCTGGCCAAGCGCAGGAGATCCTGGCAGAACACTAAGAGTTATATCGACACCATCGGCAGATTTTGGAAGATGGGCTACGCAAGCCTCTTTGATTATCTGTTTGTGGCAGCGGCACAGACGGCAATGTTTTTGATGCCCGTCTCGCTGCAGCATTTTGTGTATAAGAAATTCTTACGAAAATAGAGCGAGGCGGTTTTGTAAGCCCCGCGTAGGAAGCGTTTGAGGATATCCCGTGCAGGAAGTGTTTGAGGATGTCCCGCGCAGGAAGTGTTTGCGGACGCCTCGCGTAGGAAGAACCTGCGGGATATCCCGCATGAAGGAGACCCCATGAAGATCTCGGTGATCGTTCCGGTGTACAATGCCGGAGATTTTTTGGACAGATGCATAGAGAGCGTTCTGGCGCAGAGCGAAAGCGACTGGGAACTTGTGGCGGTTGACGACGGTTCGAAGGACAACAGCCTGTCGATCCTGAACGGTTACGCGGCAAAGGATGCGCGCATCCGTGTGTTCCACAAGGAGAACGGCGGCGCGGGATCGGCCAGGAATCTTGGCCTTGAGATGGCAAGAGGCGAGTACATCGTCTTCTTAGACTGCGACGACGTGCTGGAGCCCCACTACCTGAAGGAGCTTGCGGGCAAGAGCGCGGATGTTGTCATGATCGACGTGCAGCGCATCGACCCTGACGGCAGACCCATCTCCGAGAAAATGTCGGTCTATCGAAACCTCTCCAAGGATGATATTCTGCGCGGTCAGATGACCGGCAAGATCCTCTGGGGCGGCGTGAGAAAGGCAGTCCGCAGAGAATTGATTGAGAAAAACAACATTCGCTATTCCCACCACACTGTGGGCGAGGAGGCTCTCTACAGCTTTCTGGTGCTCTTTTTTGCAGAGAGCGTCGACTTCATCGACAGCGATGTTTATACCTATTTTGTCAGAGAGGACAGCCTCTCCCACAGGGCGCTTGACGATCCCTGGGGCGATGTGGCAGTCAGTCTCAGCGATGTGGTGAAGGACCTCTCGGTCTACGAGAAGTACGCAGCCACTTTAAATGCCTTCCATGTGACGGCAGCCGTGGTCTCCCTGGATAAGATCGCGGGCAACCATGACAGGGCAGAGTACAGAGCGCTTTCGAAGGAGCGCATCCGCAGAATGAAGGAGCGCATCGACGCACCGTACGGCATTGATTTCGCACACATGGACATCAAGGCGAAACTCATGTACCCCCTGTTAAAAAGCAACCTGACCGGCCTTTTCTACCTGGTCAGCAGACTCAGAAGAGCGTAAGCGCCGGAGCGAAAGCCCGGCGTATAAGAGGATATTCATGACAGAAGGAAACAAGAAGATCAAAGCTTTATATGTGGGTTTTGCGCTGTTTGGCGATGAGGATGCCACCGGCAGCACCCTGCTCCATATCTTTCAGGGTTGCGAGCAGATCGAGTGGCTGCAGGCATGCCAGGACTACGATCCTGCCTATCACCGCTCCGCGTATGATGCCGTGTATGTGAGCCCCGCAAGGAGCCCTCTCTACTACCTGGTGAAGCGCGTCTACCGAAAGGGCGGCGTGAAGGAGGAGAGCGCGGACGGCGCGATCAACACCAACCGTCTGGGCGGCAATCCCCTTGTGGGAGTGATCCGCGGCATGTTGGATATCCTGCCCAAGAGATATGACAAGATCACTCTGTCCAAAATCGATGAATTTGCTCCCGAGGTGATCTACACCCTGGGTGAAAATATTGCGACCCTGCGCACAGCCCTCTTTTTTGCAAAGAGATACAATGCTCCCATTATCATGCACATCATGGACAACAATGAGGACAGTATGTACGCGGGAAGCGCACTGACCGCTCCCTTCAGACGGATGTACCTTCGCCTGAATGAGAAGGCCTTTGCGCGCAGTACGGGAAGCCTCGCCATCAGCCCCAAGATGGCGGAGGAATTTGTCAGAAGACACAATATTCCCTTCTCCTTTGCCATGAACTGTCTGCAGGAGCTGCATCCCGGTGCGCCCGTGCAGCATGAGAAGCTCCGCCTTGTGTTCTCCGGCGGTCTCCACGGCGGCAGAGCACAGACTTTGACCGAGCTTGGCAGGATCATCAGAGAGGATGAGCGCCTGTCACAGAAAATGAACCTGGAGGTCTTCTCCTCCCCGAAGCACATCGCCCAGTTCGGCACAGAGCTTGCGGGTACTTGTACCCTTGCACCCTACGTGCCCAAGGAGGAGATGTATGAGAATCTTGGAAGCGCAGACCTGCTGGTGCACGTGGAGAGCTTCCGTGAGAACGAGATCGAATTTTTCAGATATTCCATGTCCACCAAGATCCCCGAGTGCCTGAGTGTGGGACGCCCCATCTTCTGCATCGGCCCGAAGGAGATCTGCTCCGTCGAGTACCTGGCCCGAAGCGGTGCCTGCATTCACACGGATGATCTTGCGAAGGTCAGAGAGACGCTTCTTAACATTGCGGAGGGCGCCTACGACCTGGAAGCACTGGGAGCACAGGCCCTTGTGTGCGCAGGAGAGCACCTTTCCGAGAACGTGTCGAAGCGCGTGACAGAACTGTTCCTTAAGGTGAAGGAGGGTGCGCGATGACTGACAGAATGAGTATCGTATGGATCACCAACAAGGTGATTCCCGCAGTTGAAATGCAGCGGACCGGCAGGGGCGACCTTGTGAAGGAGGGCTGGCTCTCCACCATGTTCGACCAGCTTTGCGGCGAGGACAATGTGACAATGACCATCGTCTGCTTCGGCGCTTCCGTCGACGATCACGGCAGTGCGGAGGGCTTTGAATGGTATACCATCGCCGAGAACAGAGCCGACGAGAACGGTTTAAACCCTGAGCAGATCAGAAAGCTGCATACGATTTTTGAAGCAAAAAAGCCCCACGTGATCCACGTCTGGGGCAGTGAATATCCCCACTCCCTGGCGGCTGTGAAGGCTGCGGAGGAACTTCAAATGGCGGACCGCGTTGTGATCTCCCTGCAGGGAGTGATCAGCGAGTACGCCAAGGTGTTTGAGGCAGGACTTCCCGAGAGGATCGTTCATGCCAGAACCTTTTTTGACCTGGTTCGAAGAACCAATATCGCGGACCGCAAGAAGGATTTCGAGAAGCGCGGTGAGTGCGAGATCCTGGCGATCAGAGGCGCCGGACATGTGATCGGCAGAACCTTCTGGGACCGCGCATGTGCTGAGGCCATCGACCCTGCTGTGCAGTATCATCACTGCAACGAGACATTGCGAGGCGACTTCTACGAGGGCGTCTGGAGTGAGGAAAAATGCGTAAAGCACCGCATTTTTATCAGCCAGGCAGATTACCCCATCAAGGGTTTCCACCTTTTCTTAGACGTGCTTCCCGCACTTGCGGACAAGTATCCCGACATTACGGTGCATCTTTGTGGAAATGATCCCACCGTTCGTGCCACCCTTGTGGATAAGTTAAAGGAATCCTCCTACGGCAGGTATTTGAGACAGCGCATCAGGCGCGAAAAGCTGGACCGCTATATCACCTTCCTTGGCAGAAAGAGTGTCACGGAGATGAAGCGCGAGTACCTGGAGGCAAATGTGTTCTTAAGCTGCTCCAGAATCGAGAATTCCTCCAATTCCGTGGGAGAGGCCATGATCCTGGGCGTGCCTGTTGTATCCTCTGAAGTGGGCGGAACGGCGACGATCCTTAAGCCGGGCGCAGAGGGAATCACCTATGACTGGCAGGACAGAGAGGCCATGTGTAAGGGCATCTGCGACGTTTTTGAGAAGCGTCTTCCCATCGCCGATATGTGCGCGCAGGCCAGAGCCCACGCCTTACAGACCCACGACCCTGCCAATAATTACGCAACTCTTTTGAACATTTACGAAACCATCGCAAAAGGAGTAAGTGACTGATGAGTCCCTGTGAATATGCACCCTTAGCGGTCTTTGTGTTTAACAGACCGGAACATACGAGAAGGCTTCTTGCATCCCTTGAGAAAAATTCCGAGTGCGCAGGTACGAAGGTGTACTTTTTTGCGGACGCAGCGAGAAAAGACAGCGACATTCCGCTCTGCGAAGAAGTGCTGAAGGTCGTTGCGGAGTACCGCGAGAAGGGCATTTTCGCAGAGACCTATCTAACCCGTAATACAGAGAATAAGGGACTTGCCGAATCCATTTTGTCAGGTGTCACAAAGGTGCTTGACGAGCATGGCAGGATCATCGTCTTAGAGGACGATCTGATCGTCGGCAGGGATTTCCTTGACTATATGAACCGCGGCCTTCAGAGCTTTGAGAAGGACGAGACCGTCTGGTCTGTCACGGGCTACACCTTCCCCATGAAGGCTCTTGAAAAATACGACGGCGACATCTACCTCTCCGACAGAGGCTGCAGCTGGGGCTGGGCCACCTGGAAGGACAGATGGGACAGCGTGGACTGGGACGTTGCCGATTATGCGTCTTTCAAGTTCGACGGAAAGGCCCGCAGAGCCTTTGCGAGATGGGGCGGCGACCTGCCTAATCTCCTGGATGCCTATATCTGCGGAGAGATCCGTTCCTGGGCGATCCGCTGGTGCTACAGCGCCTTCAAACAGGGCAAAAAAACAGTTTACCCCAAAGAGTCGAGAGTCATTAACGGCGGCGCCGACGGCAGCGGTACCAACTTCCATACCGCGGTAAGCACCTATGACACCGGACTCTATAACGGTGATACTCCCTGTGATTTTACAAGGGTGGGCGACAGTGAAGCTCTTCGCCGCGATTTTTCCCGCAAGTACACTCACGGCGTGCACTTTGTGAAGTTAAAGACACGTTGGTTTCTGATTAGACACGGGCTGATGAAACCCCAGCCCAAGAAGTAAGGTTTGGAATGCTTAAGAAACTGTTCTCTTTTTTGAAAAACAGCAAAGAAGCCAAGAATTCCGGCTGGCTCATAGGAGGTAAGGTGGCCCAGATGGTGCTCACCTTCGTGGTGGGTATTTTTACCACCAGATTCTTAGGGCCGGACAATTACGGCACCATTAACTATGCGCTGGCGTATGTGTCCTTTGTGTCTGCCTTCTGCACCCTGGGCATCAACTCCGTGATCATCAAGGATTTCCACGATCACCCCGAGGAGCAGGGCACGGCCATCGGTACCGCGCTGCTTCTGCGCACGGCCTCCAGCCTGATGGCGGCGGCTGCCATGGTGGGCGTCTCCGCTATTCTTGACAGGGGCGAGAAGCTGACCATCGCGGTGGTTGCCCTGACCGGCATCTCCGTGGTCTTCCAGGTGGCAGACACCATCAACTACTGGTTCCAGTCCCGCTATCAGTCCAAGGTGACTGCGGCGGCAGCCCTGATCGCCTACGCGGTGACAAGCGCCTACAGGATCATTCTGTTGGCACTGGGCAAGAGTGTGTACTGGTTCGCTTTTGCCACCTCGGTCGATTATATCTGTGTGGCGGTCTTTCTCTTTGCGGCATACAGAAAGTACAAGGGACCTTCCCTGCATTTCTCTTTTGACAAGGCAAAAAGCCTGCTGGGTAAGAGTTATCACTACATCCTCTCCGGCATGATGGTGTCCATCTACGGCGCCACCGACCGCCTGATGTTAAAACAGATGATGGACGAGGCCACTGTTGGTTATTACTCTCTGGCATCGGCTTTGAACCTCATGTGGGTATTTGTGCTGGCAGCCATCATCGACTCCATGTACCCCACCATCATCAGTCTCCACTCCGAGAGCAAGGAGGCTTTCGAACGCAAAAACAGGCAGCTCTATGCCATCGTGATCTACGTGTCCATCGCGGCTGCCATCGGATTTTTTACACTGGGCAAGCCCATTATCGTGCTGCTCTACGGCGCAGAGTACGCGCCTGCCGCACTGCCCCTTAAGATCATCACCTGGTACACCATCTTCTCCTATCTGGGCGTTGCCAGAAACGCGTGGATCGTGTGCGAGGACCAGCAGAAATACTTAAAATATATGTATTTAAGCGCAGCGGTGATCAACGTATTCTTAAACCTTCTGTTCATCCCCCGCTTCGGCGGCGCGGGCGCAGCGGCTGCAAGTCTGATCACCCAGATCTGCACCAGCATTATCCTGCCCTGCTTTATTAAGAGCATGCGTCCCAACGTAAAACTTATGGCGGAGGCTTTCCTGCTCCGCGGAATCAGGTAGGAGGGGCCTTCGAGGCAGCACTCGCGCAGTTTTGCAGACAGACAAAAGAGAAACTGCTTTGAGGTATGAGCATTGCAGGCAGGTATTGTTTGCACATTCCTCGCGGATATGCTATGATATTTATAACTATGTGATTTACGGCGAAAGCCGTGTTATATAAAGGGAGAATCAATATGTTAAACGGCAAGACAATCTTGATCACCGGCGGCACCGGAAGCTTTGGTAAGGCTTTCACCAAGTATGTGCTGACCCACTACGATCCCAAGAAGATCATCATCTACTCCAGAGATGAATTCAAGCAGTTCATCATGGCTAACGAGATGAAGGAATATGCGTCCAAGCTTCGCTTTTTCATCGGCGATGTGAGAGACAAGGAGAGAATGTTAAGAGCATTTGAGGGAGTTGACTATGTGGTACATGCAGCTGCTTTAAAGCAGGTCCCCGCATGTGAGTACAACCCCGCAGAGGCTATCAAGACCAATATCAACGGCGCACAGAATGTCATCGACGCAGCACTTGACCGCGGTGTCAAGAAGGTCGTTGCACTGTCCACCGATAAGGCAGTTAACCCTGTAAACCTTTACGGCGGTACCAAGCTGGTATCCGACAAGCTGTTCATCGCAGCAAACGCTTACGCAGGCGACAAGGAGACCTGTTTCTCCATCGTTCGTTACGGCAATGTTGCAGGCAGCCGCGGTTCCATCATTCCCAAATTCTATGACATCATCAAGAAGGGCGGCGATGAGCTGACCATCACCGACTACCGCATGACCCGTTTCTGGATCAGCTTACAGCAGGGCGTTGAGCTTGTGATCAAGGCACTGCAGGAGGCTCAGGGCGGCGAGACCTTCATCAGCAAGATCCCTTCCTTCAAGATCACCGACCTTGCAGAGGCTATGCTTCCCGGCTGTAAGATGCCCGAGATCGGCATCTATCCCGGCGAGAAGCTGCACGAGATCATGGTAACTGTTGAGGATGCTCCCAATACCTACGAGTATGACAAGCACTTCATCATCTACCCTCAGATCGTATGGAGCAGCCGCAAGAAGGTAGAGCCTACCGGCAAGAAGGTTCCCGAGGGCTTCTCCTACAGCTCCGGCAACAACGCTGAGTGGCTGAGCGTAGAGCAGATCAGAGAGCTCTTAAAGACTCTGGATCTGGAGCACTAAAAAATGAAAAAAGCACTGCTGTACGGCGTTGTAGGGTCGTTCTTTTTCGCATTTACATTCGTACTGAACCGCAGCATGAACCTGGCCGGAGGCTACTGGCTGTGGAGCGCTGTGCTGCGATATTTCTTTACGCTGCCGATCCTCTTCCTGCTTCTGCTGAATGGGAAGAAATATCTTCCGGTCCTTACGGAGATCCGGCGTAATCCTGTTCCCTGGCTTGTGTGGAGCACTGTGGGCTTCGGCCTCTTTTACGCGCCCCTGTCCGCTGCTTCCGTGTATGCGGAGAGCTGGTTCACCTGTGCCGTGTGGCAGTTTACCATTGTGGCAGGCGTACTGCTGACGCCTCTTTTCGGCAAGAAGATCCCCATGAAAAATCTTGCCTGCAGCGTGATCATCGTGGCCGGCATTGTGCTGATGCAGGTTCAGAATTTCCGTCAGGGTGCGGCATCCGGTATGCTTGCAGCCTTTGCATTGATTGCGCTGGGCGCTTTCTCTTATCCGCTGGGCAACCGCAAAATGATGCAGCATTGCACTTCCCTTACCACGATCCAGCGAGTATTCGGCATGACACTGTGCAGTATACCCTTCTGGGGAATCTGTGGCGTGATCGCCCTCTGTAATGCAGGGCTTCCCTCCGCAGGACAGTGTACGCAGTCCTTCCTTGTGGCGCTGTTTTCCGGCGTAGTTGCCACCGTGCTGTTTTTCCGGGCAACGGACCTTGTCAAGCACGACCAGAGGAAGCTGGCAGTCATCGAGGCTACCCAGTCCGGCGAAGTGATCTTCACCTTGCTGCTTGGCATCCTGTTCCTGCACGATGCTGTTCCCGGCTCCGTGGCATTTCTTGGAATTGCCCTCATCCTCATCGGCATGACGGCGAACAGCCTTTTATCAGCCAAATAATGACAAAATAAAAGTGTGATGCGAATATCGCGTCACACTTTTTTTGTGCGTACAATGAGCCAAAGTTTGTGCTTGCACGAAACCTTGGCGAATGTCGCGACAACTTGAGGAACTCGCGAAGCGTGTTTCTCAAGTTGCGTGAATATTGGTGGTGTCCTGCCCTGTCACTCCGCCAGCTTCTCTGTCAGATACTCTCCGAAGAGGAAGCGTCCGGCCTCGTTAAAGTGGGTCTCGTCCGACAGGTAATCCTCACTGTTTGCTTCATTCACGCCAAGCTCAGTGTAGGGATCCACAGCGCGGATGTGAAGCTCCTCGGCGATCGCAAGGGCTTTGTCTGCGTAGTCTCTTAATACCCCGCCCTCGGAGGAATTGATCTCGGTGCCGTTTGAGAAGGTGGCACAGAAGGTGGGAGCCACGAG
>JAZULD010000121.1:0-10101 GCA_045643625.1 Acetatifactor sp.
GTGCAGGCTGGACACAGGGTGAGAGCTGGTCTCTCGGTGATTCCCCCGCCATTGCGCTTGCCATCAACCCCGGTGCGGGACATTTTCACATGGCACCTGCCCCTGTGATCGGCGAAGATACCGCAACGATCGGACCGAAGGAAACTGAAAAGGCAGACCGCCCCATCGTGCGCATCTATGATGATATCGATTCCAGATATGTGCTGGAGGACTTTTTTGCGAAGCTCACTCTTGCCTACGGGGAGTAATTTCGCAGTTGTTTTGTTGTAACGAAAGAAAAATTATTTTATGAAAGTACTGAATCAATACAGAGGACTGAGAAAAGAAGTATACGTATTATTTTTCGGCAAGATCGTGACCAGTTTGGGCGCCATGGTCTGGCCGGTCATGACACTGATCCTCAATCAGAAGATGGGCGTCTCCGCTTCCGGCGTCGCCATCGTTATGATTCTGGTTGGTGCGCTGCAGCTTCCCCTGTCTTTGCTGGGCGGTAAGCTTGCAGACAAATACAACAAGAAAAAGATCATTATCGTGTGCGATCTTATCGCGATCCTGTTCTATTTTATCTGCGGCTCGGTGCCGCTTGGCTGGGGCAGCATCATTCTGCTGTTCTTCGGATCCACCCTGCAGAGCATGGAAAATCCTTCCTACAATGCGCTGATCGCGGACCTGACACTGACCAAGGACAGGGAAAGAGCCTATTCCCTGCTCTATCTTGGCAACAATATCGGTCTGGTTGCGTCCCCGACGATCGCCGGAATGCTTTTTCACAATTATCTGTGGCTGTCCTTCCTGATCAGCGGATTCGCGATCGGAACATCCACACTTTTGATCGCCCTGTGGGTGCGGGACATTACGCCCTGTGAGGAAGATACACAGGAGAGCAGCTATCAGGAGAGCGATTCTGAAGCAAGCGCCTGGAGTATCTTAAAATCCAACAAGGTGATCTTCCTGTACCTGGCGGCCATGGCATTCTACTGGGGCGCCTACAATCAGTACGGCTATCTGATGCCGATAGACCTGGCGCGGGTTCACGGAGAAAACGGAGCGGTCATCTACGGAACCGTTTCCAGCTTAAACTGCATTGTCGTGGTTCTCTGCACCCCGATTCTGACCTCGCTTTTGGTGCGCGTCTCCTACACGAAGAAACTGTTGATGAGTATTTCGCTGGTGGTTGTCGGCTACAGTGTTTTCCTTCTTGGCCTCGGACATATCCCGGTGTATTATCTGGCGATCTTCCTCTTTACCATCGGCGAGATTCTGTCGACGATCATGAGCGATCCCTACCTGATGGAGCGCATGCCCGCAAGTCACAGAGGCCGTATTTCCAGTGTGACCGGCATGCTGCAGGGCTTTATCGTCGGCGTAATGATGTATTCAAGCGGTCTGATCTTCGACCTGCTCGGCTCCACCGCTGCATGGGTCTTCGTGCTTGGCGCGCTGGGGCTGGCTCTGATCGCGTCGATCCTTCTGATCCCTGCGGACCGCAGAGGATATCCGGAGCTGTATCGAAACCGATAAGCTGCCCGGGCATCTATCGGGGACCGATTACGGAAGCATGTTCCGGAACAGAGCGGATATGAAGAGACGCATCTCCGGACAGAGACCGAATACGAACGAATTGTAAGAAAAGAGACCCGAAAGAGAACGGGTTTATGTTTAGAACAATAATTTTTTACAAAAAGAGGAGGAAAACAAATGGCCCGGATTTTAATTGTTGACGACGCATCATTCATGAGAATGGCGCTGAAGAACTTCCTTACAGCTGCAGGATATGAGATCGCAGGCGAAGCGGTCAACGGACTCGATGCGATCGAAAAGTACAAGGCACTGAAGCCCGATCTTGTAATGCTTGACACCACGATGCCCGAAATGGACGGAGTGCAGGCCCTGAAAGAGATCCTGAAGATCGATCCGGAAGCAAAAGTACTTATGTGCGCCGTTATGGGACAGCAGGCGATGTTAATCGAAGCTGTGACAAGCGGGGCAAAGGCTTTTCTTATGAAGCCCTACAGCAGTCAGCGCATCCTTGAAGAGGTAGAGAAAATTCTGGCGTAACTGTTTGCTGCAAAAAACTGTTTAGAAGGAGACACTTATGTTTGAACTGAGAGATGTGGATTTCGTGCAGGAGAGTACAGACCCCTTCAGCATTTCCTTTTGTCCTTCCGAGAAAAATCTGAACATCAACGGTACTGTGCACGGCGGCGTGCTTTTTACGATCTGCGATGAGATCATCGGCAGATATGCGACGATGGAACCGGGAAGAGTGATAACTCTTACAAGTACGATGAGAAGCAGGATTACAAGAGCGGGCATGATGACCTTGCAGGCCTTCTCGATACCCTTCTGAACGCCGCCCCAGATGATCACGAAGCAGACTGCAGTGAAGAGAACAGTTGCAACGAGGGGAGCGATAGGGCTGGTGATGAACTCGCCGAATGCGTCGCCGGTCAGGGACTCAAGGGGCTGAGATGCAGTCTTGTAAACATAGGTGAGTACCCATCCGCCTACAACGGTGTAGTAGGTGTAAACGACCATACCGGAGAGGGTACCGAAGAAACCAAAGAAGCCCCAGAGCCAGGGAGTCTTGCTCTTCATTTCGGTTGCAATGCGCTTGAAGCTGGTGAAACCGTCAGCCTGTCCGTGACGACCGATACTGGTCTCCGCAACAAGCAGAGGGAAGCCTACAAAGCAGCAGATACATAAGTAGATGATCAGGAATACGCCGCCGCCTGAAGAACCGGCAAGATAAGGGAACTTCCAAACATTACCGAGACCTACAGCAGCACCGGCAGCAGCAAGGACGAAACCTAAGTTGCCGGAAAAACTACCTCTGGATTTTTTATCCATTTTCTTTTCCTCCATGTGATGAGATTAGATTAAAGTTGTGTCTTCAGAAGAAAATGAGGAGCATCTTCTAAAAAACGCGATAGGCTTATATATACCATGATTACAGGGAAAGGTCAATTTGTATCAGGCTCAAACAATTGGGAAAAAGAAGAGAAAAATGCGGAAATACGAAGATTTGTTTCCCACAAAGAAACCGGCAAGCGACGAAAAAACGTGAGTCCGTGAAACTGCAAAATTATATGTTTTATGTCACCTTTTGAGACATGTTGTGATATAATGATAGGCAGTCACCCGCACTCTCCGGAGGAGAGCAGGGGGAGGCAGGGAAGAGAGTTTTGCATCCCTTACAGGAGGAATTATGTTTTATTATATCAGTGAGATCATCGGCACGGTTGCC
Source organism: Acetatifactor sp. (assembly GCA_045643625.1). GTDB lineage: Bacteria > Bacillota > Clostridia > Lachnospirales > Lachnospiraceae > Acetatifactor. The sequence continues at coordinate 3,248 of JAZULD010000121.1, forward strand.
TTTGCGGTGTCCGGCGCCATGATCGGCATCAACAAAAAAATGGATATCTTCGGCGTTGCCATGCTGGGTCTTATCACTGCGGTGGGCGGCGGCATCATGCGTGACGTGATCATCGGCGTGCATCCCCCGGTGGCTTTTCAGGACCCCGAGTACGCGCTGATCGCCATCGTCACCTCCCTCATCGTATTCCTGCCCTTTATCAGGAAGAGGATCGATCTGGACGGTATTTTCTGGATCCTCGCCGACGCGATCGGCCTTGCGGTCTTCTCTGTGGTCGGTGTGAGAGCCGGCGCGGAATTTGACAATCTGTTCCTGGAGGTATTCCTCGGCACCATCACCGGCGTTGGCGGCGGTGTCATCAGAGATGTCTGCGCACAGGAGAAGCCCACGATCTTCGTAAGACATTTCTACGCTTGCGCGAGCATCATCGGAAGTCTTGTCTGCGCCATCGCTTACCGTTACAACGAGACCCTCTCCATGGTTGCGGGAATCTCCGTGATCATCGTACTCCGCTATTTTGCGGCAAAATACAAGTGGGAGCTGCCCAGGGCGTAGCGGCTGCCGATATTATCATATGTATGGAAAGCAGACTCGAAAGGGTCTGTTTTTTATGCCCTCCGAATGATTACAATATCGCAATATTTGGCAAAAAAAATGTTTGATATATTGTTGATCGCGGCGTTCTATTATATACTGATAAAAAAGGAGGTGTTGATTTGAAAATAACAGAGATTACATTCAAAAAAATGTCATTTTCTTTTGACGAACCTTTTCATATTGCTTTTGCGGTGATCGAGGGATATGACACGCTGGTCCTTCGTATGGAGACGGACGAGGGAATCATCGGCTACGGTGAGGCCGCTCCGCTGGAATATGTAACCGGTGAAAATCTGGCAATTGTGGAAGAGATGGGCAGGTTCTACCGTGAGAAGCTGATCGGTGAGGACCCTCTTGCGATATCCAAAGTGCACCGGATCATGGACAACTGTTTTGCGGGCAATACGTCGATCAAGGCAGCCATCGATATGGCCTGCTACGACATTGCAGCCAAAAAAATGGGCGTTCCGCTCTGGCGGTATCTGGGTGGCTCGGATAACAAGATCGTTACCGATGTGACTCTGGGAATCGATACACCGGAGAAGATGGCCGCCAAGGCACTGGAGTGGAAGCAGAAGGGCTTCACGGAATTGAAGGTCAAGCTTGGCGAGGATATCGAGACAGACTATCTCCGTATGGAAGCGATCAGACGGGCCGTTGGGGAAGAGATGATCCTCCGAATCGACGCAAATCAGGGCTGGAGCGTCAAAGATGCGATCAGAATTTCCCGCAGACTGGAGGCGCTCAACATCGATCTGATCGAGCAGCCGGTCGCAGCCTGGGACTTTGAGGGACTTAAGAGGATCAGAGACGCTTCAATCATCCCGATTGCAGCGGATGAAAGCTGTCACAGCCCGATGGATGCAAGCAAGCTGGTGCCCTGCGTTGACGGCATGAATATTAAGCTGATGAAGTGCGGAGGCATTTATAACGCCATCAAGATAAATGCTGTTGCTGAGGCAGCAGGACATTTCTGTATGATCGGATGCATGGGTGAGAGCAAAATAGGCAATGCCGCAGGAATGCATCTTGCCGCCGCATTGCCCAATATCCGGAAAGTGGATCTGGATGTTACCTTTTTTGCCAACGGAGGAGAAGTGGAAGGCGGTTACAGCGGTGAAGGCGGACGCTGCACCTTAAGCGACAAGCCCGGTCTCGGAATCGAGATCCCCGGTTTTTAGGAAGTACACTTTTCCCATAATAATCGGAATCAATTGAGGGCGCACGGTGATAAGACGAGCCCTTTGAAAGGAGAATTACATGAAAAAAACAACTGAAAAGAGTATCGCAGCCATGAAGGAGAGAGTGGAGGCTATGCTCAAAATGTGGAATCTGCCCGGAATTTCCGTGGCTCTGATCTCCAACGGCGAAGTAGATTACTGTGACGGCTTCGGCTCCAGAGATCTGGCAGCCGATCTGGCAATGGATGCTGAGACTCATCTTCCCATCGGCTCCATTTCAAAGAGCTTTACCGCTATCTGTCTGGGAATTCTTGCCGATGAGGGCAAACTTGACTGGGACGCACCTGTTCGCAGCTATATTCCCTGGCTGAAGCTGGCGAAGGAAGAAACTGCCGAGAAGGTGACCGCACGCGATCTGATGTCTCATCGTACAGGTATGGCAAAATATGATGCCCACGCTGTATTCTGCACCAAGGACGACCGCAAGGAAATGGTCGAGGACTTACAGTATCTCGAGATGAACGCTGAACTTGGCGAAATGCTTCAGTATTCCAACCAGATGGTAATGCTGGCAGGATATCTGGTAGAAGTATTATCCGGAAAGACCTGGGAGGAGTTCGTTCAGGAAAGAATTCTCGATCCCCTCAACATGACTGAGACCTCCTTCAAGGCTGAGGAATTACCCGGCAAGGAGAATATCTCAAAGGGATATGTTTTTGCGGGAACCGATTTTATGGAGACCATGTACCTTCCTTTGAGAGGCGTAGCTCCCGCAGGCGGTCTTGTATCCACTGCAAAGGATATGGCAAAATATGTGATCTTCCAGCTGGGCGACGGCACAGCAAACGGCAAGAGAATCATCAGCAAGGAGCAGCTGGATATGTGCCATACTCCTCAGATGAACGGTACTCCTTATTTCTGGCAGTTAGAGGAAGTAACCGAATGCAAATACGGTCTCGGCTGGTTCACAGATAAGTACAGAAATGTTGACATGGTAAGCCATGGCGGAAATACTTTAGGTTTCTCCTCCCTGTTAACTCTGCTTCCCGAGAAAGAGTTTGGCGTTGTTTTACTGTCCAACGCAACCTCAAACTTCATGATCTATCCTCTGACCTACATGATTCTTGACGATGTTCTCGGTCTTGAGGACTGCGGTTGGAATGAGAAGTTCCAGGGAACCATCGGTGCGATCTTTGCTGCAATGGCAGAGGGACAGCAGGCAATGGCTGCTTCTCAGGTTCAGGGAACATCTCCTTCCCGTCCTGCCGAGGAATATGCAGGAACCTTCAGCCATCCCGCATTCGGTACTCTTTCCTTAAGCCCGGCAGACGGTCAGTATATGGGAACCTTAAACGGCTTCCCCGCTATGCTTAACCATTTCCATTATGACGATTTCCAGCTGATCCTTCCTGTGATGGGACTTATGCTTCCCGCAAAGGCAGTATTCGCTGAGGACGGTTCCGTGTGCGGCCTCGCAGTTGTCTTCGAGCCTACTCCCGGTGTTGCACCTGCGGTTCTCGTAAAGGAATAATACAATCGTATAGTACTTGACAAAAAATAAACGGTCGTTTACATTAAATGTGAACGGTCGTTTATTTTTTATATAGAAAGTTGACGATCGGGAAAGATGAAGACCGGGGATGGCCGGCGTACGGGCATTTCGGTAAAAGATTCTGTAAGAGATAGGGGAGTATTATTATGGAAAGAATAAACATGGGAGAATTTAACAGGCTGCACGGCGCGCGCATGGAAGAGGAGCGTCTGACCATCAGGGCAGAGGAAGAAAAGGACAGGGAAATCGTGGAGAACCTGGTGCGGGAGAGCTTCTGGAACGTGTACTGTCCCGGAGCAAGGGAGCATTTTGTGTTGAAGCACCTGCGAAACGATAAGGATTTCGTGAAGGAACTGAATTTTGTGATGGAAAAAGACGGGGAGATCATCGGCCAGAATGTTTTTGTTAAGGCGAAGATCGCGCTTGATAACGGACAGGAACTGCCTATCCTGACCATGGGACCGATCTGCATCGCGCCCGAGTGTAAGAGGAAGGGCTGCGGCAAGCTCCTGTTAGACTACTGCCTGGAGCAGGCTGCGGCGCAGGGCTTTGGCGCGGTATGCTTTGAGGGCAACATTGATTTCTATGGAAAAAGCGGTTTTACCACAGCCCGCACCTTCGGTGTGCGCTATCACGGACTGCCCGAGGGCGCGGATGACTCCTTTTTCCTGGCTAAGGAGCTGATTCCCGGTTACCTTGACGGGGTAAGCGGCGAGTATGCAACACCCGAAGGGTATTTTGTCTGCGAGACTTACGCTTCCGAGTTCGAGGCTTATGAGGCGACATTTCCTTATAAAGAGAAGCTTGTGCTGCCGGGGCAGTTGATGTAAGGGTAGACGTTCTCTGCGAGGAGAAGCCTGCGCGACCCTTCGGCTGATGTAAGGATGCGGTGAGCCTGCGGTAAAGAAAGCGCTCTGTCTTTATCGCAGGGCTTCAGCGAGACAAATTGAGAAATATTTCTTGACAATGAGAAATAATTATGCAATAATGGCTTTAATTTCAAAGAGATAAACCGATGAAGCGGAAATAAAGGCAATGATGCCCCTACAGAGAGCCCGGGGCGCTGAGATCCGGGCGCGAAACAAGTTGTCAAATGGGCCGCCGAGGGCGCAGTCAAATGTGGAATCCACAGAGTATTCTGCGACGTTGCAGGCAGACGTAACTTGCCGGGGATATGTGAGTATCCTGCTGAGCGCACGATAATACGTGAATCAAGGTGGCACCGCGGATTTAGAATGATTCGTCCTTGACAGGGAGAACCTGTCAGGGACGTTTTTTTATCTGAATGAAACCGACATCAGGGAGGTACGTAAGATGACTATTTTACCAAAATACAGTGAAGTTGAAAGGATCGCAGCCACAGGCAAGTACGATGTCCTGCCGGTCAGCTGTGAGATCCTGTCGGATTTTACAACACCCATCGAGACCATGCGAATTCTGAAGAATGTGTCCACCCACTGCTACATGCTGGAGAGTGCACAGGCCAATGAGACCTGGGGACGCTACACCTTCCTGGGCTTCGATCCCAGGCTCGAGATCACCTGCGTGGACGGCGAGCTGACCGTGGGCAACCTGAAGGTGAAGACCGATGACCCTTCCGGTTATCTGCGCCAGATCCTGGCGGATTATAAGAGCCCGAAATTTGATTATCTGCCCTCCTTTACAGGCGGTCTGGTGGGCTATTTTTCCTATGATTATCTGGGCTACAGCGAGCCCACCGTGAAGTGTAAGGTGGAGGACTCCGAGGCCTTTAAGGATGTGGATCTGATGCTTTTTGACAAGGTCATCGCCTTTGACAACCTGCGTCAGAAGATCGTGCTCATCGTGAACATGCCTCTGAAGGACACCGAGGTCGGCTACAACAAGGCAGTGATGGAGTTGAAACAGCTGGCTGCGCTTCTGAAAAACGGTGAGAAGAAAAACGAGCCCGCAGGCAAGCTGCTGGGCGAGGTCAAGCCCCTCTTTGACAAGGAGCAGTTCTGCGAGATGGTGGAGCGCGCCAAGCATTATATCAGGGAGGGCGACATCTTCCAGATCGTGCTTTCAAACCGCTTGAGCGCACCCTTCGAGGGCAGCCTGTTCCATACCTACAGAGTGCTGCGCACCATCAATCCGTCCCCCTACATGTTCTACTTCTCAGGCACGGACGTTGAAGTGGCAGGCGCTTCCCCCGAGACGTTGGTCAAGCTTGAGAACGGCGTGCTTCACACCTTCCCTCTTGCGGGCACCAGACCCAGAGGCAAGACCGACGAGGAGGACAAGGCGCTGGAGAGAGAGCTTCTTGCCGATGAAAAAGAGCTTGCGGAGCACAACATGTTAGTAGATCTTGGCAGAAACGATCTGGGCAAGATCAGCAAATTCGGCTCCGTAGCAGTCGAGAAGCTGCACTCCATCGAGCGTTTCTCCCACGTAATGCACATCGGTTCCACCGTGCGCGGCGACATCGATGAAAAGCATGATGCACTGGATGCCATCGAGGCAGTGCTTCCCGCGGGAACCCTTTCGGGAGCACCCAAGATCAGAGCCTGCCAGCTCATCGGAGAACTGGAGAACAACAAGCGCGGCATCTACGGCGGCGCCATCGGATATATTGATTTTACCGGCAATATGGACACCTGCATCGCCATCCGTATCGCCTACAAGAAAAACGGCAAGGTCTTCGTCAGAAGCGGCGCGGGAATCGTTGCGGATTCCGTGCCCGAGAAGGAGTTTGAGGAGTGCCTGAACAAGGCAAGAAGCTCCTTAAGAGCTCTGGAACTTGCACAGGAGGCGGAATTATGATTCTACTCATCGACAATTACGACAGTTTTTCCTACAATCTCTACCAGCTGATCGGCGAGATCGAGCCCGACATCAAGGTCATCCGCAACGACGAGATGACTGTGGAAGAGATCGCAGTTCTTGCGCCCGAGCGCATTATTCTTTCTCCCGGCCCCGGCAGACCCGAGGACGCGGGCATCATCGTTGAGGCAGCGAAGACCCTGGGACGCACCATTCCCACCCTTGGCGTATGTCTGGGACATCAGGCCATCTGCGCAGCCTACGGCGCCACCGTAACTTATGCGAAGCGCCTGATGCACGGCAAGCAGTCCGATGTGAAGCTGGATGCGGATTGCCCTCTTTTCAAGGGCTGTCCCGAGATCGCACCGGTTGCAAGATATCATTCCCTGGCGGCGGATCCCGAGACGATCCCCGAGTGCCTGAAGATCACCGCGCTGACCACAGACGGCGAGATCATGGCGGTACAGCACAGAGAGTACCCCATCTTCGGCGTACAGTTCCACCCCGAATCGATTATGACACCTGACGGAAAACAGATGCTTAAGAATTTTATAAAGGAGACCTGAACCATGATTAAGGAAGCAATCGTAAAGATAGTAAACAAAGGCGACCTCACCTATGACGAGGCTTATACCGTAATGAACGAGATCATGAGCGGCGAGACCACCCCCACCCAAAACGCCGCCTTCCTTGCAGCCATGTCCACCAAGAGCGCCCGCGCCGAAACCACCGACGAGATCGCC
>JAZULD010000122.1:0-19254 GCA_045643625.1 Acetatifactor sp.
CCTCCTTGCGGGCGGTGCCCTTGGTGCCCTGATCGCTGCGGGAATGTATTATTTTGCAGGCCGCGCGGGAGGTAAGAATGTATCTCGTAATGTTTGCAGCAAAGTCTTTCTTCTCGACTTCATCCTGATCGTTCTCTCCAGAATTCCCTTCCTGCTTGCCTACTACCCGGCCATCTGCTCCTACGATGCAGTGACCCAGGTGGAGCAGATCGCAACGGGTGTCTATGTGGAACATCATCCCCTTGCACACACTCTGTGGATCCGTGCAAGCCTCGCGTTCGGCCGCATGATCGGCAATGTGAACCTTGGCGTATTTCTCTTTACTCTGGTGCAGACCATGCTGTTGGCCGCTGCTTTTGCTGCCGGAATCGCTCTTGTGAAGCGCGCAGGCGGCAGACCGTGGGTACGCATCGCTTTGCTGATCTTTGCCTGTGCATATCCCTTCCACGGATACATGAGCATGAGCATGACCAAGGATACACTGTTCAGCGCATTTTTCCTGCTGCAGGTACTTGCCCTGACACAGATGCTTCGTTCTTTTGATATTACTTTTAAGCCGGGCCTCTTCGACCTGCTCCTTGTTGTCAGCGGTTTCGGCATGATCCTTTTCCGCAACAACGGACTCTACGCCCTGCTGGTTCCCGCAGTGATCCTGATCGGCTGCGTGATGTTTGGCAAGGGCAGAAGGAAGCTTTTTGCAAGGCTTCTTGCAGGTATCGTGCTCTCTCTGATCCTCGGCGTGATCGGACTGAAGGTCCTCTCCGCCGCAACCGACGCCACACAGGGAGACAAGCGCGAGATGCTGAGCATCCCCATTCAACAATTGGCCCGCACCGTGTACTACCACGGCGGCCTTGACCTGGTGCCCACGGATGATCACAGCGTGTCCGGTGAGGACATGGCACTGGTCAACGAGTTTTTGCTGAATGAGGCCTACAGAAATTATAATCCCTATTTATCCGACCCTGTGAAGGGCAGCACCAATACCTACGTGGTGCGCTACCGCACGGGCGATTTTGTGAAGACCTATCTGGGACTCCTTCGGGAGCATCCCGGTGACTATATCAATGCGGCACTGCTTCTGACCTCGGGCTATTTTTACGTGAATGATACGTCCCACGCCCGTATCTTTCAGGAGCTGTACCCCGACATGAAGGGCAAGGGCTATGTGCAGACCCAGTGGTGGGAGAGCATTATGAAGCCCCACGGAGTGTACAAGGACTCCAAATGGCCCTCACTGTTTGAACGAATGGAAGACTGGGCGGACAGAAATGCTTACCTTGATCTGCCCGTCATCAGATATATTTTTGTGCCCGGCGTGTGGCTGTGGCTGTACCTGCTGCTTGCGGGATGGCTGCTTGTGAACCGCCGCATGAGCCTGTGTATTCCCCTTACACTGATCGCAGGCTACTATGTAACGCTGTTGCTTGGCCCCACCGTCCAGCTGCGTTATCTCTACCCCGTGATGATCGCGTGGCCGTACCTTGCGGCCCTTTCGAAACGAACTGCCCGTGAGGCGGAGGAAAATACTTTATGATGCAGGATAAACTGATCATCGGCGCCGGCCTCTACGGTCTCTACTCCGCGCTTTTCTGCGGAAAAAGAGGACAGAAGGTCACGGTGCTGGAAATCGACGAGAAGCCCTTTATGAGGGCCACCTATATCAACCAGGCCAGAGTGCACATGGGTTATCACTATCCCCGCTCTCTGTCCACGGCCATGAAGTCCGCAGGCTATTTTAAGAGATTTGTGGAAGATTACGGATTCTCCATCCACTCCGATTTTGCCCAGATCTATGCGACCTCGGACAAGTTCTCCTGGACCAGTGCCAGAGAGTTCATGAAGTTCTGCAAGGACGCCGACATTCCCTGCACGCCGGTGCCCACAGAGCAGTATTTCGAGGACGGACTCTGTGACGGAGCCTTCCTCACCAGAGAGTACACCTACGACGCAATGATCTTAAGGGATTATTTCCTGGAGGAGCTGGCCAGGTACCCCAATGTGCAGATCCTCTGCAGCAGGGACATCACCCGCATCGTGAAAAACGGTAAGGAGTTCGATGTCTACGCCATGCATGAGGGCAAGGAGGAGCATTACAGCGCACCCTTCGTGCTGAATGCGACCTATGCGAGCGTCAACCAGATCTTAGAGCGCACAGAGGGCCTCGGCCCCGAGGCGGAGGACTTCGGCCTGAAGTACGAGCTGTGCGAGATCATCCTCTGCAAGCCCGAGAAGCCCCTGAAGGATGTGGGAATCACCGTGATGGACGGCCCCTTCTTCTCCATCATGCCCTTCGGCAAGACCGGTTACCACTCCCTGACCAGTGTGACCTTTACCCCTCACAGGACCTCTTTTGACAAAAAGCCCACCTTCGGCTGCACCGCAAAAGAGAACTGCGGAAGCCCCTGGCTTCACAACTGCAACGAATGTCCCGGACATCCGGAGAGCGCATGGCCCTACATGTCGGCCCTGGCCCACAAGTACCTGCTTCCGGAGTACGGTTTTACCTACGAGAGATCCCTCTTCTCCATGAAGCCCATCTTAAAGGCTTCGGAGATCGATGACTCCAGACCCACCGTGATCAAATATGCCTCTGCGGACCCTGTTTTTGTCAGCGTCCTCTCGGGCAAGATCAACACCGTGTACGATCTGGACAGTGTACTTTTGTAAAAAAGCAAGGAAGGAAAGAGCTATGGCTTTAACCAACAAGGAGAAAAATTTTGTATCCTGCGTCATCTACCTGCACAACGAGGAGCAGGCAATTGCGGACTTCTTAGGCAAGATCTGCAAGGTGATGGAGGAGAATTTCGAGAAATATGAGGTGGTCTGCGTCAACGACGGCTGCATGGACGGAACCGTGGACAAGATCCATGAGTTTTTGGACAGCTCCGAGAAGGCACCTGTGGTGAGTCTCATCAACTTAAGCTACTATCAGGGCATCGAGAGTGCCATGAACGCAGGAAGAGACCTGGCGGTGGGAGATTTCCTCTTCGAGTTTGACCGCTGCCTGGCAGACTACGATCCTGACCTTATCATGGAGGTCTACCGCAGATCGCTGCAGGGCTACGATGTGGTTTCCGCAGCTCCGAAGAACGGCATTTCCTTATCCTCCAGACTGTTTTATGCGATCTATAACTGGGGCACCGACAGCCGCTCAAAGATCCGTCAGGAGAGATTCCGCATCATCTCCAGACGTGCGGTCAACCGTGTGAACCAGATGAACACCTATATCCCTTACCGCAAGGCCATGTACATGAACTGCGGTCTGAAGGCGGACACCATCGTCTACAACAATGACACCGCTCACCACAAGAACGTGAACAGCGAGGAGAGAGGCAAGCGCAGTATGCTGGCTGTGGACACTCTGATCATCTTCACCGATGTCATGGAGAAACTGTCACTGCTCGTCAGTGCGGTGCTTCTGGGTGCGCTGCTTGTCATGGGCGGTTACATCATCTATTCGATCTTCGCAACGGTTCGCCCCGTGGAAGGCTGGCTCTCCATCATGGCTCTGATGTCCTTCGGCTTCTTCATGCTGAGCATCTTAATGACCATGGTATTTAAGTATCTGTCCGTCATCCTGAATATGAGCTTTAAGCGCCAGCACTATGTGATCGAAGGAGTGGAGAAGTTAACAAAATGATGCTTACAATTATTTTTCCTGTATTAAACGAGAGATTGCGCCTTGAGAGTGGTATCACCAGAACCGTGGACTACTTAAAGAGCATCGATTTTACCGATTATGAGATCATCATCGTGGACAACGGTTCCGAGGATGAGACCCCCGAGATCGCAGCGGGCCTCTGTGAAAAATATGAGGGCGTCCGCTACGAGCGCATCAACATCCGCGGCGTGGGCGCAGCCTTCCGCAGAGGTGTGGAGTTAAGCAGCGGCGAGATCGTGGGCTACATGGACATCGACCTGTCCACCAACATCAAGCACCTGGGCGAGGCCATCGAGATCTTTAAAGAGCGTCCCGAGATCGCCTACATCAACGGCAGCAGATTTGCCAAAGAGTCAGACACTCAGGGCAGAAAATGGTACCGCAAGATCACTTCCCGGGGTCTGCTGATCCTGCTGAAGACCTTCCTTCGCATGAAGTGTACCGACGCGATCTGCGGCTTCACCTTCCTGCGCCGTCCCGTGGCTGTGGACCTGATCGCAGGCAGCAGTGATGACAACGGCTGGTTCTACATGATCGAGCTGCTTCTGCGCGCAGAGAAGCGCGGCGTGAACATCCTCGACTACCCCGTTGAGTGGCAGGAGGATTACAACACCACCGTCAAGATCTTCAAGACCATCAAAAACTACCTGATCCAGATCACAAGACTGTTCATCGAGTTTTATATCAGGAAAAATATTTAACCCAATATGCGGCATGAAAATTGACCGGCTCTTTTCAGACTCTGAGACCGGTTTCGGAGGAAAAATATGGCACCTATTAAGAGAATCGATTTAAAGAGAGATTACGAGGCACACAAGGCTGAGTACCTTGAGGCCATTGAGGCTGTCTGCAATGACACCGCTTTTTCCGGCGGCAAGTACGCAGACAAGTTTGACAGGGAGTTTGCGGCAGCTGTGGGCACCAAGTATGCCTGCGGCGTCAACAACGGAACCTCCGCTCTGCACGCAGCAATGCTGGCACTGGGCGTAGGCCCCGGCGATGAGGTCATCGTACCTGCAAACACCTACATCGCCACCGCATGGGGCGTCACCTACACAGGCGCGACACCTGTTTTTGCAGACTGTACCGCAGATACCTGGGAGCTTGATCCCGACGCCATCGAGGCGAAGATCACCCCTAAGACCAAGGGCATCATCGGCGTTCACCTCTACGGCCAGCCCTTTGATTTCGGCCGTGTGAAGGAGATCGCAGACCGTCACGGACTCTTCGTGGTGGAGGACTGTGCGCAGGCACATGAGGCAAGATTCGAGGGCCGCAAGGTCGGTACTCTGGGCGAGCTTGCCTGCTTCAGTTTTTATCCCGGCAAAAACCTGTACGCCTTCGGTGAGGGCGGCAGCGTGACCTTCGACAAGGATGAGTATTTTACCCACATCAACCGCCTGAAGAATCAGGGCTGCGATGTGCGCTACTACCACGACGAGGTGGGCTACAACTACCGTCTGGAGGGCATGCAGGGTGCGGTCCTTTCCGTAAGCCTGAAGTACCTGCCCGAGTGGACCGAGAAGAGACGCGAGATCGGTCAGAGATATATCCGTGAGATCACCAATCCCCTGATCACCATGCAGCGTCATCCCGAGAATACCGATCCCGTGTATCATCTGTTCGTCATCACCGTGGAGAACAGAGAGAGCTTCTTAAAGTACATGACTGAGGCAGAGGTGGAAGTAAATCTCCACTATCCCGTTCCCTGCCATCTGCAGAAGGCATACGCCGATCTCGGCTACAAGAAGGGTGACTGTCCCAACGCCGAGTATCTGGCAGAGCACTGTGTGACCCTGCCCCTGTTCCCCGAGATGCGCGAGGACGAGATCGCAAGAGTGATCGAGCTGTGCAACGCATTCCGCGGATAAAAAGCTCGCGCAAGAATCCTGCGGCTATGCCGACAGGAGACTTCAGAGCCTATATGAGAGGTATGATATGACTCACAAATACTGTGATGAGGCAGCAGGCATCTACCTGCGTCTCATGACCTATGACGACACGGACAGGATCGTTGCCTGGCGCAACAAGGACGCTGTCCGCCTGAATTTCATCTACCGCAAGCTCTTCACAAGAGAGAGCCACGAGAACTGGATCCGCACCATGGTGGAGACCGGCAAGGTGGTGCAGTTCATCATCTGCGATCTTGAGGACGACACCCCCTACGGCTCTGTGTATATCAGAGATATCGACAGAGACTACAATAAGGCGGAGTACGGTATTTTTATCGGTGAGGACTCAGCAAGAGGCAGAGGCATCGGAAGTGCTGCGGCCAGACTCATGCTTCGCTACTGCTTTGAGGAGGAGAAGCTCCACAAGGTGTTCCTCAGGGCTTTTGCCGAGAATAAGCAGGCCATCGGAAGCTATGAGAACGGTGGTTTTGTGAAGGAAGCGTATCTGAAGGATGAAGTGCGCATCGACGGTGAGTACCGCGATATCGTGCTTATGGCGGCCATCAACAGTGCCGAATAGAAAGGAAAAACCATGAAGAAGATCAGTTTTGTCATTCCCTGCTACCGCTCGGAGAAGACATTACCCGGCGTCATTGCCGAGATCGACAACAAAATGACAGAAATGTCAGATTATACCCATGAGATCGTCCTGGTGAACGACTGCTCACCCGACAATACTCTGGACACCGTTAAGAAGCTCTGCGCAGAACATGCTCACATCAAGGGCATCAGCTTTGCCCGCAACTTCGGACAGCACGCAGCCCTGATGGCAGGCCTTCGCCACACCACAGGCGACATCGTGATCTGTCTGGACGATGACGGTCAGACCCCCGCAGACGAGGCTGACAAGCTCATCAATGCGCTTGAACAGGGCGCGGATGCAGCCTACGCACAGTACGGACACAAGCAGCACTCGCTGTTCCGCAACTTCGGCAGCGCTGTGAACGAGCGCATGACCCGCATCATGCTGGACAAGCCCGCAGACCTCTATGTGTCCAGCTATTTTGCAGTGAAGCGTTTCGTGGTGGACGACATGATCCGCTATGAGAACTCCTACCCTTACGTCATCGGTCTGGTACTGCGTACCACCAAAAATATCGTCAACGTTCCCGTCAACCACAGAGAGCGTATGGAGGGAACCTCCGGCTACACCCTTAAGAAGCTCTTTGGTCTGTGGTTCAACGGTTTTACCGCATTTTCCGTGAAGCCTCTGCGCATCGCTACCGCCTTCGGCGCGATCACCGCAGTTCTGGGCTTTCTGTACGGTTTTTACACTGTGATCAAGCGCATCGTCAATCCCGCCGTGCCCATGGGCTTCAGTGCCCTGATGACCGCAATCGTGATCCTGGGCGGCGTGGTCATGCTGATGCTCGGACTGATCGGAGAGTACATCGGACGCATTTACATCAGTCTGAACAATTCTCCCCAGTATGTGATCAAGGAGCAGATCAATGTGTCCGCTCCCGAAGAAAAGGAAGTAATTTAAGGAGCAGCCTATCTGCTTCGTTAGAAAAGGAATCTGTATGAAGAATTTCATCACATGGATGAAAAGTGAAAAAAGATATCTGACCCTTGTGAAGGCTCTGATCCTTGCGGCGCTGCCCATTCTGGCGTGTCTCCTCTACTGCGCCTTAAACGGCAGGAGCATCGGGCAGGTGTATCTCCCGAACTCCGATTGGAACGATGAACTGTTCTACTTTAAGCAGGTGGAGGGCATCGTGCGCTACGGCTACCCGCAGGGTTATTTCGGCTTCAATGAGACCCACGCGCTGAAGCTCAGTTTCGCAGCCTGGAGCCCGGTGCTGGTGTTCCCCTGGATCCTCTGGGGACTTGCCTTCGGCTGGAATCTCATGTCCCCCATCCTCTGCAATCTGGTGCTTCTGACACTGGCAATGCTCCTCTTCGGACTGCTGGTGCGCCCCACCTTCAAGCAGCTGGGGCTTCTGACCTTACTGTTTTTCCTGTATACCCCCTTCGTGCGCTACCTGCTCTCAGGTATGCCCGAGATCATCTGCTTTTCCATGCTGATCGTGTTCTACAGCGTGGCACTGAACTATATGCGAAATGAGCGCGGTTACAAGCTTGCGATCCTCTTCGTGATGGCCGCACTGTTGACTCTGATGCGCCCCTATATGCTGCTGTTTTTGCTGCTTCCCATGTTCCTCTGGATCAGACGAAACAAGTGGGTCGGCGCCATCGGTTCCGCCCTGATCCTCGCGGTGGTTCTCGGCGCCTATGCCATGATCAAGCATTATCTGGGCGCGGAGTATTTTGCTCCCCTGTTTTTCACCGACTGGATCACCGCCTTCTTTGAGAGAGGCCTGATCGGAGGCTTACGCAATTTTGTGGGCACTCTGCTTCGCATGGGCAAGGCCTTTGCGGGACATACCGTTGAGGGCTTCCGCAGCGGACTGGCTTCCGGCGCCTTCTTCGGCGGCTACCTGGTGATGATGGTCATTCTTCTGTGGCAGAGCATTGCGGACGGCAGAATGCTGTGGAAAAAGCGCGGCGAGGAGGATCCCGCAGGCGCGGAAGAGAAGAGCCTCTTTATCGCTGAGAGCCACCTGGCGCTCTGCTTCGTGGGCATGCTGTTTGCCCTGCTTCTCATGTACAAGCTGACAGAGGGTAGCAAACATCTTCTGACCTTTATGGCGGTCGGCATCTTCCTTGTGAGCCTGATGCGCACCGCTTTCTACAAAAAAGTTGTTGCTGTCGGCGCTGTTTTTGCCTACCTCTACACCTACAAGGCCGTGGACCCCTACGACTATCAGGTGCCCTTTGCGGAAGCCTCCCGCGTGGAGAAGGTGGACGCCTGCAGAGAGGCCCTGGCAGAGAAAATGGAGCTTGATCTTACTAACGCTCCCTCCTACGAGAACGCGGTGATCTGGGTGCTCTGGGATGACGGCGAGCGCGGCAATATGGTTCACTGCAGATGGCAGGAGCTCTACGCACTGCCCGCAGGCTTCGGCATCAGCTGCTGCGAGGGCAGCTATGTGCAGCAGAATTTTGACTCATTACATTGCAGATACATTGCCACTCAGACGAATGCGGCTGTGGACACCATGTGCCGGGAGGCGGGTTATACCGAGCTCTACCGCGACGATGAGATGGTATTTTACGACAGATATTAAATGGTGTTGATCGCCCCGCAGGTCATTGCGGCGCATAAGCTAAACGATAGGAAAAAGTCTTGAATCAAACCGGTAAAAAAAGTCTTCAAAACTTCATATGGCACGCCCTGCCGGTTCTTGCTTTTGTGCTGTGGGGACTTCTCTGCATCACGCAGAATCTGTGGTACGACGAGGCATATTCTGCCTCCATGGTGTCCCTTCCCTGGAAGAGACTGCTGTACATCACAGCGGTGGACGACCACTCCCCCTTCTACTACTTCCTGCTGAAGGCGTTCTACTGCCTCTTTGGCAGCGATCCGCACAGATTTTTCTCCCTGAAGCTTTTGTCCCTGCTCTTTATGACGGGCTATATGCTTCTAGGTAAATATTATGTGCGCAAGCTGTTCGGACAGACGGTGTCGGTGTACTTCATGCTGTTCTCCCTGCTCATGCCCATCATGAGCGTGCAGGCCGGCAATGTGCGCATGTATGCCACCGCACTGTTTTTCATGACACTGATGGGCCTTAGTGCCTACGACCTCTATCTGGAGCCTGCAAGGCGCAAGTGGATCGTGTTCTGCGCGGCCACGGTGTGCACCGTTTACTGCCACACCTTCGCCATGATCCAGGCCTTTCTGTTCTATGTGCTGTTCTTCGCGGTACTGCTTATTACCGGCAAAAAAGACCTGCTGAAGGGGTTCTTCGCAAGCGGCATCACCACGGCGGTGCTGTTTTCTCCCTGGCTTCTGGTGACGGTTCGCCAGATGGTCCTTCGCATGCGCTATGACACCGGCTCCGTTACGGAGCGCCCCACCTGGCACAGTCTGGCAGGTTACTGTGCGGAGTGGTTCTCGGCACTTGAGACGCCGATCATCCCGGTGGTCATTCTCGGACTTGCGCTGTGCATCGTGCTCAGCATCTTCGCAGTCCTGTGGATGAGGAAGGAGCACAACTATGCCCCCGCGGTTGCGGTGGGTGCACTTTTCAGTACTATCCTTGCGGGTGTACTGATCTCTGTTTTTATCAACAACTGCTTCCTGGGACGCTATGTGTTCCCGGGCTTCGGCTTCCTGATGCTCTTCTATGCGGTGGGCATGTCCCATGTGCACAATAAGGGCGTGATGGCGGCGATCCTTCTCGCGGCGCTTCTTTCCTTCGGCATGCAGTATGCCTCGGAGCTTCGCCTGGAGTACGATCCCGGTCTTAAGGATTACGAGCAGTTTGTGGAGCGGGAGATGACCGCGGACGATGTGATCATCGGTCCCTTCACACATACGATCTTTCTGAATGTTTATCATCCGGACCTGACCTACTACCTTATGGGCTACAAGCTCTACAGCCTGCCTTTCGTGAACACGGAGGCGCTGACGGAGGTTGCACAGCTCGATGACGCGGCAGGCAACATCTGGTATATCACCTTCTACGGGGATGAGCCTGATGGACTTGCGGATGATTTTACCTACGAGGAGGCTTTGCACTTCTCATACATGTATTATGATTTCGTGTTGTTCCGCCTGGAGCGTAAATAACGACAACGAATGAGACCCTGCACGAAGCGGCGGAAGTTTCGCAGAAAGCGGATGCAGGTCGGCGGCGCTTCGGCAGATACCCCGGACAAGAGGAGTCCCACAGATGAAAGAATGGCAGCAGTCCTTACGGAAATTGCTAAAAAATAAATATTATCTTCCTGTGCTGGCCCTTGCGGCAGCGGCGGCTTACGGCTTCATGGTGACCCACCAGACCGTGGGCATCGACGACACCCCCTACGCCTACTACTTCGAGGAGGGCCTGGCGGCCATCGTCGGCAGATGGGTGCTGTTCCTGGCAAACAAGGTGCTTCATTTCGCGGAGTTTGCGCCTTTTCTCACCGATCTTGCGGGCGTGCTCCTTCTGATGGCAGCAGTCACCGTGTGGACGGTGCTCTTTGTGAGAATTCTGGGCAGCAAGGCTCCCGCGTGGGGCTGCGTACTGTTCGCTGCTCTTTTTATGACCAATCCTCTGCTTGCGGAGATCTACCCCTACTTCCTGCACAATGGCGCGAGCCTGGGTTATCTGTGCTGCGGCGTGAGCCTCTGTGCGCTGTGGATGGGACTTCCCGGAGGAGAGAAGGATAAGAGAAAACCTCTCTATGTGCTGCTCTCCGCAGTGCTTCTCTGGATCGCCATCGGCTGCTATGAGTCCTTCATGGTAGTGTGGCTCATGGGCGTGCTTCTGGTACTGCTTGCCGAGCGCATGGTGCAGACGAAGCGTCCCGTTTTTCTTTCGATCGTTTGCGCAGGCGCGGGTGCAGCGGCAGCGCTTTTGCTGCGAAGCGTGATGATCAACCTTGTGGTCAAGGTCTTCTCCCTGGAGTATCTGAAGGGTGAGGCCATTCAGCGCTCCCTTACGGAGATGCTCGGATGGATGCAGGGTGCTGAGGCCAGAGCCGAATTTATGATGAGCTTAAAGCGCATGTTTGTGCTCTACGGAGCCTTCGCTTACGCATATTATCCGATCTTTTTGTTAGTGCTTGCGGGCGCCTTCCTCGGCGTGTACGCCCTGATCAGGACTGTGAAAAACAGAGATCTCTGGATCTTAGTCCTCACAGCAGGCTGCTACATTGTTCCCTTCTTCCTGGTGCTGATCGAGGGCAAGGCAACTCTTTACCGCTCCGCACAGTTCGTGCCTCTGCTCACCGCCTCCTCGGCTTTGATGCTCTCTATGGCGGCGGACACCTATGCGAGACGCTCACACAGGAATTCTTTTGACAAGCTGCTTCGAAGGGCAGTGAACCCTGTGGTCGGCGTGCTTCTTGCAGTTTTCCTGATCAACCAGTGCATCGATATGAACAGCTGGTTCTACGTGGACTATCTGAAGTATGAGGACGCAAAAAACACCATGAACCGCATCGACTACGAGCTGGAGCAGAATTTTGACGTTTCCAAGCCCGTGGTATTTACCGGTACCTACCACCTGCCTGAGAGCATCGTGGACAGGGCCTATGTGGACTTCGGCTCCGAGACCTTCTTTAAGATCAACCGCCTGACCGGCCTGATCGATGAGCATCTTCTGGAAAAATATTACAGAGAGTACGGCGTGTGGGTGGCTCAGACCCCTTCCCTCTCGGTGCTTGACTGGGCGAGATATGCCTTTGACAGCGATGAGGAGATGGTACGGTTTTTTGCTATGCACGGACACAGCATCCGCCCGCTGCTCGATCTTGACAGGTACGAGGAGGCGGAGAAGTTCTCCTTGGATCTGCCCGACTTCCCTGCGGCCGGATCCATCGTGGACAGAGGCGACTACCTGATCGTGCATTTTTAAATCGGGTGAAGCAAAATTCGGCAATCCAAGTGCGAAGCACAGTGCCTGACAGCGCGGAAACATTAGGCGTCCGCCTGCAAGACGCATCGGGCAGGCTTAAGCATTTTTACAGACAAAGGAAACATATATGTCAGCAAAATACAAGGACAGGATCTACGTCTGTCACACTTACTATCATGTATATATCAGTTTCTTAAAGGAACTGGCGCTCCCCGAGGAGCAGAAGAGGCGTGCGACTCTGGTGCTCTCCAGGCTCTCCAACAATTTCGAGAGCCTGAAGGAACGCGTGGAGAGTACGGGACTCTTTGAGGAGGTCGTGGAGTACGACGAGAAGAGGGACGATTTTTTCCCGGAGCTTGCTCCTTTAAGACAAAACAGCGGAAGCTTCGTGAAGAACCTGATCAACAGAATTCGCTTTACGAGCCGCTTCGCCAAGCTGCAGGCCCCCTTCGTGCCTGTGGATTTAAAGCAGTACAAGGACATTTACGTCTACTGCGATTCCGACCCCATCGGCTATTACCTCAACAAGAACAGGATCCCCTACCATGCCATGGAGGACGGATTGAACTGCCTGAAGAATTTTGACGCGGCAAGATATGACAACCGCGGACATTTCGGACTGAAGGCTTTTCTCTCCCTGAAACTGAACCTGATCTTTATCCAGAACGGTTACGGCAAATATTGCAGGGATATGGAGGTCAACGACATCTCCCTGTTGAAATATCCTTTTTACAAATATGTGGAGCAGCCCAGACAGGCCCTGGTGGACCGCCTGACGGCTGAGGACAAGGAACTGATCTTAAAGGCGTTCGTAAGAGACCGCGAGAAGCTTCAGCGTCAGCTTGACGAGATCGGTGACGGAGACAAGATCCTGGTGCTCACGGATCCCCTGTGTACGCTGGATATCCGCGAGAGAATTTTTAAAGATATCATACAGATGTACGAGCCCGAGGGCCGCATCTTTTTAAAACCCCATCCCAGGGATGTGCTGGACTATCGGAAACTCTTTGCGGAGTATCCTCAGTTTGACGCGACTATGCCCATGGAGATGTTGAATTTCTTCCCGGGACTGCGCTTCAAGAAAGTGGTTGCGGTTCTGACGGAGATCAAGGCCATCCAATATGCGGACGAACTGGTAAGGCTCGGCGAGGACTTCATGGACATCTATGAGGAGCCCGCTGTGCACAGACAGAATGAGCAGATCTAAGAATGGCCGGAAGGGATTAATAAAAAATGGTACAGATCATCAAAAAATTACGCATCCTCTTAGATGCCAAGCAAAAGAGAACAATGGTGGGCCTGATCTTCCTCATGATCGTCGGCGCATTCCTGCAGACCGCGGGCGTAGGCCTCTTAGTGCAGGTGGTGAACGTGGTCATCGACCCCGAGGCAGTGGCGCACAACAAGCTGGCGGCCATCCTCTACAGCGTCCTCCACAGTTCCAGCTATAAGAATTTTGCAATTACCGTCATGGTGCTGCTCATCGTGACCTTCATTGTGAAAAATATTTTCCTGTTCGTGCAGCAGAAGCTGACCTTTGCTTTTGTCTACACCAACCAGTTCCGCACCTCCGAGCGCATGATGCGCAATTATCTGCGCAGAGGCTATGAGTTTTACCTGAATGCGGACACCGCAGTGGTACAGCGAAGCATCACCGCAGACGTCAACAACATGTACGCGCTGATCCTTGCGCTCCTGCAGATGCTGTCCGACGGCGTTGTATCCCTGTCCATCATCGCCTACTGCTTCTGGACCAACGGTACCATGACGATCTTGATGGCAGTGGTTCTGGTAGGCCTGATGATCATCATCAAGAAGGTGTTGAAGCCCATCATGTACAAGGCGGGCAAGGACAATCAGGATTATTACTCCGGTCTGTTCAAGTGGATCTCCCAGACCGTACAGGGCATCAAGGAAGTAAAGATCGCCTGCAAGGAGCAGTATTTTGTGGACGAGTACCGCAAGTGCGGTAAGGGCTATGTGGACGCGGTGCAGAAGTACAGCCTCTACAACAATATCCCCAAGCTCTTAATTGAGACCGCCTGTGTGGGCACCATGGTCGGCTACATGATCTTCCTCGTGGTGACCGGCGTCTCCACCGAAAATATGCTGGATGTGTTCGGCACCCTGGCAGCAGCTTCTTTTGTACTGCTTCCCTGCGTGAACCGCATCAACAACCAGATCAATTCCATCGCTTATTTTGAGCCCTTCTTCATGGGCGTTACCGATAACTTACAGGACGAGATCAGCGGCAGCAAGGTCGATATGAGCTTCGCTGTGGACGCAGAGAAGATGCCTGTCGAGAAGCTCATCGAGCTGAAAAAGATCACCTACGCATACCCGGGCACCGAGAAGCTCATCTTCGACAAGGCCGACCTGTCCATTCCCGTGGGCAGATCCGTGGGCATCGTCGGTACCTCCGGCGCCGGCAAGAGTACCGTTGTGGATATTCTGCTGGGATTGCTTAAGATCTCCTCCGGCACCATTATGGCAGACGGCAAGGATGTTATGGAGAATTACAGAGGCTGGCTTCGAAACGTAGGCTACATTCCCCAGATGATCTTCATGCTGGATGATACCATCCGCCGCAACATCGCCTTCGGTGTGCCCGACGACGAGATCGACGAGAAGCGTATCTGGGAGGTGCTCAAGGAAGCACAGCTGGACGAATTTGTACGCAAATTACCCGAGGGACTTGAGACCGGCATCGGCGAGCGCGGCATCCGCTTATCCGGCGGCCAGCGTCAGCGTATCGGTATCGCAAGAGCCCTTTACAACGATCCCGAGGTATTGATCTTGGACGAGGCGACCTCCGCTCTCGACAATGATACCGAGGCAGCGATCATGGAATCCATCAACCGCCTCCACGGCAAAAAGACCCTGCTGATCATCGCTCACCGCCTGCAGACCATCGAGAAGTGCGACCTGGTCTATCGCGTTGAGGACGGCAAGGCAGTTGTGGAGAGAGGAAGCCTGTAGGAGTAAAAAATGGAACTGAGTATTATCGTACCGGTCTACAATATGGCGGCTAACGGCAAACTGGCCTACTGCATGGACTCTCTGGTGAGACAGACCCTGAATGAGCTGGGCATCCCCTACGAGATCCTGGCTGTGGATGACGCCTCCACCGACAATTCCCTGGAGATCCTTCGCAGCTACGAGGCCTCCTATCCCGGCAAGGTGAGAGTGTTCCACTATGCTGTGAACCGCAAGCAGGGCGGCGCCAAGAATGAGGGCCTGCGCCATGCGGAGGGCAGATGGATCGGTTTTATCGACAGCGACGACTGGGTAAGCCCCGACTACTACGAGAAGTTATTGAACAAGGCCTACGAGACAGGCGCCGATATGGTGGGCTGCAACTACAGCCTGGTGAACGAGCACACCTACGAGGTGGGTAAGATCGTGGCCAACAACAGCGCCGAGCAGACAGGCGTGCTGGACGAGGCCCGGCACAAGCTTCACGTGATGCGCCCCGGCAGCATGGTCATCAAGATCTACAGAAGAGAAGTGATCGAGGAGAACAAGCTTGATTTCCCCGAGAACATTTTTTACGAGGACAATTGTGCGGGAACCGTCTGGTCCCTGTATTTTAAGCATTTTGAGAAGGTGGAGGAGCCGCTGTACTACTATTACCAGCACGATGCTTCCACCGTGCACTACATCACCGAGGAGAAGTGCAGAAACCGCGTGGCTGCGGCGCTGCTTCTCTACGATGAGTGTAAAAAGAGGGGCGCCATCGAGCGCTACCCTGCTGAGATCGAGTACCGTTTCACCGAGATCTACTACGTGAACACCGTGCTCAGCTATATGCAGGGCGCCAAGCACCCCGGTATGAAGTTTTTGAAGGAGCTTCGCGACGGTCAGAGAGAGCACTTTCCGAACTATGCGGCGAATGCCTACTACCGTAAGAACACCGGCACCGAGGAGCAGTACTGGATGAGCCTGCTTGATAAGAATGTGCTTGGCTTTTACCTGTACTACCGTCTGAAATTCTTTGTGAGAAAAGTGAAAAAGAGTATTCGAAAATAGGAGATCATCTATGAAAAAGATCGCGATCATCACTGCCCGCGGCGGCAGCAAGAGAATTCCCGGCAAGAACATCAAGGAGTTCTGCGGCAAGCCCATTCTGGTTTACTCTATCGAGGCTGCCTTAAAGAGCGGCATTTTTGATACCGTTATGGTGAGCACAGACTCCGAGGCAATCGCCGAGGTGGCAAAACAGTACGGTGCAGAGGTGCCTTTTTACAGAAGTGAGGCGACCTCCGGCGATTTTGCAACCACCAACGATGTGCTGCTTGAGGTCATCGATGAATATGAGAAGAGAGGTCAGCATTTCGACATGGGCTGCTGTATTTATCCCACAGCACCTTTTGTCACCGCAGCTAAGCTGCAGGAGGCAGTGAAGACCTTAGAGGCATCCGATGCCGACACCCTGATCCCCGTGGTGAGCTTCTCCTATCCTCCTCAGAGAGCCATGATCGTTGAGAACGAGCGCCTGGTGTTCGAGTACCCCCAGTACCTGGACAGCAGATCTCAGGATCTTACTCCCCACTACCATGATGTGGGACAGTTCTACGTGTTCCGCGTGGAGAATTACAAGGTGAACCGCAAACTGATGGTGGGCGACATTCTGCCCTTCGTTCTTTCGGAGCTTGAGGTGCAGGACATCGACAACGAGACCGACTGGGCCATCGCCGAGATGAAGTACCGCCTGATGCACGGTGAGAACTGATGACGAAGAATTCTTCCTCCCGGATTCCCCGAGAATACCGATGAAGCCTTATTCAGAGGCAGAATCGATTGGGACGAAGAAGAGAGAAAAATGATAGAAGAGGAACAGATGCTTCGTAAGGTATAAGAATCCCCGAGTGTCTGAGACAGAGCAGCAAAAGCGCCCGCGAGGGCGATAAGGAGCAATATGGAACAATTGGTAAATCGGCCCAGAGTGGCACTGTTATCAAATGTGAATATGAATTTTGCCATCCGCATGCTGAAGAAAAGCGTGGAGATCTACGAGCCCGAGGGCTACGGCAACGAGCTGGGACTTCTGATGAATCCCGGATCCACCTACCATGCTTTTGCGCCGGAGGTGACCTTCCTTGTGACAGATCTGATGGAGATGATCGGTCATGAGATCGAACTTCCCGCAGCAAAGAACGCTATGCAGAACTGGTTTGAACAGCTGAACGGCTGCATTACGGAGAGCGGCGTCTTCTATGTGAGCGACGCGTATCTCTACGGTCCCGAGCTTGCGGTGGTGAGCGATGCGCTCTTAAAGGAGAGCATTGAGCATGCCTATGCGGAACTCTTACGAGAACTTTGCGGGAAGCACGGCAATGTGCGTATTTTCCCCTACAGAGCCCTGATCGAGGAGCTGGGAAGCGTATCGGCATTTGCGGACAAGACCTGGTATCTGGGCAAGATCCTGCACTCAAACGAAGCGCTCAAGAGGCTCTGCGCTCTGATCCTTGAGAAGACCGAACTTGAGAGACGTACCCCTAAGAAGGTGCTTGTGCTTGACCTTGACAATACCCTCTGGGGCGGTCTTGCGGGCGAGAACGATATTACCCCCATCGCTTTGAGCGATGACCATGAGGGCCTTGCCTATAAGAATCTTCAGCGCATGATCCTGCAGATGCAGAAGCAGGGCGTGCTGCTTGCGATCGCCAGCAAGAACAACGAGGAGGATGCGGCAGCGATCCTTGCGGACCACCCTCACATGATGCTCCGTCCCGAGTGTTTTGCGGCAAAAAGGATCAACTGGAATCCCAAGAACGTGAGCCTCACCGAGATCGCCGAGGAGCTGAACCTGGGACTTGATTCCTTTGTATTTTTTGATGACAATCCTGCGGAGAGAGAACTGATCCGACAGACTCTTCCTCAGGTGGAGGTGCCTGACTTCCCCGAGAAGTGCGATGAGCTTCCCGGTGCGATGGCGCGCATCTATAAAACTTTTTTTGAGAAAAATGTCCTGACCGGAGAGGACCTTAAGAAGACCGAGCAGTACGCACAGAATGCGAAGCGAGACAGTCTGATGCATGCGGCTTCCTCCTTTGAGGAGTATCTGAAGCAGCTTGAGATCGAGGTGAAGCGTGTGGATCCTAAGGCCAACGCAGACCGTCTCACCCAGCTACTCAACAAGACCAACCAGTTCCACCTGACCACCAAGCGCATGGACCGCGAGCAGGTCCTGAAGGCGCTTGACAATGCGTCAAAGAGGACTTATCTTTACAGTGTGGCGGACAGATTCGGCGACAACGGTATCGTGGCAGCAGTCATGGTGGATGTCGCAGGGGTTCCTCTCATCGAGGAATTTGTTATGAGCTGCCGCGTGATGGGCAGGAATATTGAGCAGGCGATCCTTGCGGATGTGGAGCGCTCGCTCCTTGATGAGGGATATGAGTCCTTGCATGGCGTATACCTTCCCACAGCCAAAAATAAGCCCGTTTCCGCTCTCTATGAGAGGTTGGGCTACCAACCTCTTCCCGAGGTCTCTATGGGCGCTGCAGCGCTTTTTGAGGGCAGGGAGGAGCCTATCTTTGAGTATGAACTGAACCTGAAGGAAGCGCCCGAGCGCAGCTTCTTTGCGAAGGTTTGGTAAGGAGGACAAATGCAGCGTAAGATTTTGGAACTGATCGAAGAATTATTACAGGTGCCCGAGGGAACCATTACAGCGGATACTCTGATCGAGGACGTGGAGGAGTGGGACTCCCTGGCACATGTCATGATTATCGGAGAGCTGGATGAGAGATTCGGCATTTCCCTTCCTCTGGATGAGGCAGTGGAGATCACCTCCGTGTCCGAGCTTCTGGAGCTCGCAGGCGTGATCGAGGAGTAAGGTCGTGTAAGCGCGTAAGTGCAGGGAAGCCCGGTTAAGCCGGCGTGATTGAGAAGTAAGGACGCAAAACGCAAGACCGCCCTGTGAAGCAGACAGAGCCCGCTGAGACGCGCAAGCGTCCCGTTATGATTTAGTATATTGAGCACAACAAAAGCCCCGTCGCAATTACTTGCGGCGGGGCTCTTTTTATTTACCTAATATTCAGTTTTGAAAAACTGTGATTAGCTTCTCTTTCTTCTGTAGGTAACTGCGCTCATAGCTGCGATTGCTGCGAAGAGAGCGGTCATAGCGAAGAGGCTGAAGTTATCAGCGGTCTTAGGGCTGACAGGAGCTGCAGGAGCTGCGGGTGCTTCGGGAGCTGCAGGAGCTGCTGCGGGAGCGTCGTTG
>JAZULD010000123.1:0-6418 GCA_045643625.1 Acetatifactor sp.
AAGGGTGCAAACCTCGCTGAGATGACCAACCTCGGCCTTCCTATCCCTCAGGGATTCACAGTAACAACAGAAGCATGTACCGATTATTATGATCAGAATAAGCAGATCTCTGACGAGATCAAAGATCAGATCTTTGAAAATATCGCAGATCTGGAAGCATTAATGGGCAAGAAGTTCGGCGACAACGAAGATCCCCTGCTTGTTTCCGTACGTTCCGGTGCAAGAGCATCCATGCCCGGTATGATGGATACCATCTTAAACCTTGGTCTTAACGATGTAGCAGTTGAAGGCTTCGCAAAGAAGACCGGCAACCCCAGATTCGCTTACGACTCTTATCGTCGTTTCATCCAGATGTACTCCGACGTAGTTATGGAAGTACCCAAGTCCTTCTTCGAGAAGATCATCGACGAGATGAAGGAAGAGAAGGGTGTTCACTACGACACCGAGCTTACCGCAGAGGATCTTAAGGTTCTTGCTGAGAAGTTCAAGGCAGTTTACAAAGAGGCAATGAAGGGTGAAGAGTTCCCTCAGGATCCCAAGGAGCAGCTCATGGGCGCTGTTAAGGCAGTATTCCGTTCCTGGGACAACCCTCGTGCAATCGTTTACAGACGTATGAACGATATCCCCGGCGACTGGGGTACCGCTGTAAACGTACAGTGCATGGTATTCGGTAACAAGGGTGACACCTCCGGTACCGGTGTTGCATTTACCCGTAATCCTTCCACCGGTGAGAAGGGTATCTACGGTGAGTACCTGATCAATGCTCAGGGTGAAGACGTAGTTGCAGGTGTTCGTACTCCTCAGCCTATCACTCAGCTTGAGAAGGATCTTCCCGATTGTTACGCACAGTTCATCGAACTGGCTATGAAGCTGGAGAATCATTACCGCGATATGCAGGATATGGAGTTCACCATCGAAGAAGGTAAGCTGTACTTCCTGCAGACCAGAAACGGTAAGAGAACCGCTCCCGCAGCGATCAACATCGCATGTGACCTTGTTGATGAAGGCAAGATCACTCCTCAGGAAGCAGTTTGCCGTATCGAAGCTAAGTCTCTCGATCAGCTCCTGCATCCTACTTTTGACACCGCAGCTCTGAAGGCTGGCGAGGTTATCGGTTCTGCACTTCCTGCATCTCCCGGTGCAGCAGCAGGTAAGGTTTACTTCACCGCTGAGGAAGCTAAGGCAGCAGGTAAGGGCGGCAGAGGCGAAAGAGTTATCCTTGTTCGTCTTGAGACCTCTCCTGAAGATATTGAAGGTATGCACGCATCTGAGGGTATCCTCACCGTTCGTGGTGGTATGACCTCTCATGCAGCAGTAGTAGCACGTGGTATGGGTACCTGCTGTGTATCCGGCTGCGGCGAAATTAAGATCGACGAAGAAGCTAAGGTATTCTCTCTCGGTGGTTACGAGTTCCACGAGGGCGACTACATCTCTCTTGACGGCAGCACCGGTAAGATCTACAAGGGCGACATCAAGACCGTTGAGGCTTCTGTAGGCGGTAACTTCGGTCGTATCATGGGTTGGGCTGATGAGTTCAGAACCCTGAAGGTACGTACCAATGCAGATACTCCCGCTGATACTGCTAACGCAGTTAAGCTTGGTGCAGAAGGTATCGGCCTTTGCCGTACCGAGCACATGTTCTTTGGTGAGGAGAGAATCCCCAAGATCCGTAAGATGATCCTTTCCGATACCGCAGAGGCAAGAGAGGCAGCACTGAACGAGCTTCTGGTATTCCAGAAGGCTGACTTCAAGGCTATGTATGAGACCCTTGAGGGCAAGCCCATGACCGTTCGTTACCTCGATCCCCCTCTTCACGAGTTCGTTCCTACCGAGGATGACGATATCGCAGCACTTGCTGAGGATATGGGTCTTACCGTAGCAGACGTTAAGGCTAAGTGTGACGCTCTTCACGAGTTCAACCCTATGATGGGTCACAGAGGATGCCGTCTTGCAGTTACCTATCCCGAGATCGCTAAGATGCAGACCAGAGCAGTTATGGAAGCTGCAATCGAAGTTAAGAACGAGAAGGGCTTTGACATCGTTCCCGAGATCATGATCCCTCTTGTAGGCGAGAAGAAGGAGTTAAAGTTCGTTAAGGACGTTGTAGTTGAGATCGCTGAGCTCGTTAAGGCTGAGAAGAATTCCGACATCCAGTACCACATCGGTACCATGATCGAGATCCCTCGTGCAGCACTCACCGCTGACGCTATCGCAGAGGAAGCTGAGTTCTTCTCCTTCGGTACCAACGACCTTACCCAGATGACCTTCGGTTTCTCCCGTGATGATGCTGGTAAGTTCCTTGAGTCCTACTACCAGGCAAAGATCTACGAGTCCGATCCTTTCGCAAGACTGGACCAGACCGGTGTTGGCCAGCTCGTTGAGATGGCAGCTAAGAAGGGTCGTTCCGTACGTCCTGACTTAAAGCTTGGTATCTGTGGTGAGCACGGTGGAGATCCTTCCTCCGTTGAGTTCTGCCACAAGGTAGGCCTGAACTACGTTTCCTGCTCACCTTTCCGTGTTCCGATCGCTAGACTGGCAGCAGCTCAGGCAGCTCTGAACAATAAGTAATTTAAGTTACGCAGGTAACGGTTAGTTATTAAATGAATGATAAGAACTCTGTTTTGACCATGACGGTCGGAACAGAGTTCTTTTTTATTGCAATTTCCCCGATTTGTTGACATAATATATTTATTCAACAAAGACGAAAGAGAGGGCTTTTATTATGACTTTCTTAAAGAAAAACGGTTTCGGTATTCTGACCTGCATCGTGATCGCAGCAGTGGCAACAGTTCTTTCGGGATTAAAAGTGGGTGCTTTTTCCTTTGAGATCATCGGTGCGCCTGTTTTTGCGATCCTGATCGGTATGATCATTACGCTGGTGAAGGGTGATTTTGCGGCATCCGGTCAGCTTTCACCCGGCATTAAATTTACCTCCAAGAAGATCCTGCAGTGGGCAGTTATCATTCTTGGCTTTTCACTGAATCTTGGAACCATTGTGTCCGTTGGCGGCAAGTGTCTGCCCGTTATCGTGGCGACCATCTCCACATCGCTGATCGTGGCATTCCTCATGATGAAGCTGTTAAAAATGGACAGCAAGGTAGCGACTCTGATCGGTGTCGGTTCCTCCATCTGCGGCGGTTCAGCCATCGCAGCGACCGCGCCTGTCATTGATGCGGACGACAGCGAGGTGGCACAGTCCATTTCCGTTATTTTCCTGTTCAATGTGCTGGCAGCGCTGATCTTCCCCACTCTGGGTCATGCAATCGGTTTTGGAAGCGAGGGCTTTGCCGTGTTCGCAGGAACTGCTGTCAATGATACTTCCTCCGTTACCGCCTGCGCGTCCACCGCGGAGAGTATTTACGGCGTGGATGGCATTCTGTCCGCAGCGGTTACCGTCAAACTGACCAGAACCCTGGCGATCATCCCCATCACTCTGGTACTGGCGCTTTATCGCACCTACAAGGCAAAAAAGACCGGCGAAAAGGGCGCATCCTACTCCATCAAGAGCATTTTCCCCATGTTCATTCTGTATTTCATCGGCGCGGCTGTGATTACCACCATTGTTGGTTCTCTGGGCAGCAGCGCATTCTCAGTGTTCTACATGGGACGTTTCGTGAAGGCAATGAAGTGGCTGGCGAAGTTCTTCATCGCCATGGCCATGAGCGCAATCGGTCTGAATACCAACCTTGTGACTCTGGTGAAAAAAGGCGGCAAGCCGATCGTCATGGGCTTTGCATGCTGGGCAGCGATCACCGTGGTATCGATTCTGGTACAGATGGCGACCGGTATTTTCTACACCGATATTATGTAAAAAAGGCGGGTTTCAGGAAGGAACAAGATGAGCGAGAGAGAATTAGACAACAAGAATATACCGGAAGAAGGCGCGAACAAGGCTTCCTCCGCTGACATCGATGCGATCATCAGGCTGCTTGACTCCTACAACGAGACCGGCGGCAGCCGCATGAAGATCAATGTGGAAGAGGGAAGCGGAGAGGTCATCTCCAGGCAGTATCACCACGGCAGATGCGATGTTTGCAGCCCTTTTGCCAACGGAGACGCGTGGGACGTACTTGAATAAGTTAAGGCGCCCATAAAAGGCGGGACGCCGAGTAAGCAGAGCATCTGTACAGGCGGAAAGTCCGGCTTGATGTCTCAACGTGAATTTAGAATATTCTGCAAAAAAATAAACGCGCAGTGCATGATCGGCACTACGCGTTTTTATTTACCTATATTTGACGTCGCGAACGAGGTTCGCATATCAAGCGCCAGCTCCTTTTTCATACTACGGAGCACCCCGCCGGCGCCATATACTACGAAGGAAACGTCCTCCGATACAGCCTTGCCAGATAAATGTTCTGGAAGATGGCCGTGAGCACGAAGGCGATGCCATAGAGAATGTAGATGGATTGCAGCGTCCTGAAGTGCGCGAAGACGGTGTAGATCCAGATGATTCGGAACACGATGGTGCCCATCAGAACGATGAGAGTCGCGACAAAAGTCTTGCCAAGACCTCTGCAGGCGGCAGTTGCGTTGTCCATGAAGGCCGAGAGGAAATAGGTGATCGACAGGATCCCCAGGCGGATGGCGCCTTTTTCTACCACAGCTGCATCGTTGGTAAAAAGATAGAGCAGCGGCACCCTGAAAATGTGGATCACAGCGCCGAGAATCACGGCCAGGGCGGCAGAGTAAACGGTGGTGATAAAATAGGACTCAAGCACGCGCTTTTTCTGATTGGCGCCGTAGTTCTGGGCGATAAAACTGGTGGCGGCGATGTAGAACGCTGCCATCATATCATAGACGATGCCGTCGAAATTCATGGCAGCCGAGTTGCCCTCTACCACCACGTGATCGAAGGTGTTGACGGCGGACTGCACGAAGAGATTGGCGACCGCAAAAAGTGAGTACTGCATTGCCGCAGGAAGGCCGATCCTTAAGATGCGCATACCGATGGTGCGGTCGTAAGATAAGGAGCGAAGGTCCAGGCGGCAAGCGTCTTTTGCACGAAGCAGAGCGCCCATGATCAGCACTGCGGAGATGTACTGGGCGATGATGCTGGCATAGGCCACGCCGTCGGCGGTCATGTGAAGCCCAATCACGAATACCAGATTCAGTATGACATTGATAATGCCCGAGATCGTGAGATATTTGAGGGGCTTGGCGGTGTCGCCCTCGGCGGAGAGCACGCTGTTGCCGTAATTGTAGACGGCCAGTGCGGGGGAGCCAAGCATATAGATCTTAAAATAGAGGATCGCCTCGCCGATCAGCTCCTCCTTGGTGCCCATCAGTCGAAGGATGGGGCCGGCCAGGGTGAAGCCAAGCACGAGTGTGGCGATACCGATAAAGAGACAGATCAGAAAGCCGGTGTGAACGGCTTTTTTTTCATGGGCAATTTCCTGTGCTCCCGCAAAAAATGCCACCACGGAATTGACACCGTTTGAGATGCCGATGAGCCAGCCGGTGGTGAGGGAGATGAGGAGAGTGGTGGAACCCACCGCACCCAAAGAGAGGGAGCCGGCGAACTTGCCGACGATCGCCACGTCCGCGATATTAAAGAGCAGCTGCAGGAGGTTGGTGAGCATCAGAGGGATGCTGAAGAGCAGTATATTTTTCCAAAGGTTGCCGGTTCGCATTTCCATGAGAATACATCCTATCTTCGTCAAAAAAGCTAAGACCGTGCGCGGCACGGGTCCGAAGTCCTCTTGATTATAGTGCCGGCGAAAAAATCTTTCAATAGCGGGTTTTTCGGGGCAAAATGCAAATTGGTGTTTTATCTGGGATAATTGGTAGGTCCGCCACGATGACATCGTCACACTAAAGTGCTATAATTCTATCATAAAATGTTTGATTTGAATGAATGGTCGCATTCAGAAAACCGAGAGGAGTAATCACATGAAAAAACGTATTACATCATTTGTTCTTTGCTTTATCATGATTTTTACAATGTTTGCTTCTGCGGCTCCTGCATTTGCAATGTCTGCCGAGGATCCCATCGTTGTAACTATCGAGCCTGATAAGACCACCGCTAAGATCGGCGATATTATCACCTATACCGTATATGTTGGACCTGTCAGCAAGCTGCAGAGCATCAACTTCACCATTATCCTTCCCGCAGGTTACACCTACCTGAGCGGTTTCCATACCGCAGGCCTGGTTTATATCCTGGGCGCAGATAAGGCTGAGTATACCGATGCAACCAGAACTCTGGTATGTTCCGGCGGCGGCAGCTACTACAGCACCACCAAGACCCCTCTGGTAACCTTTACCGCACAGGTCAACGAGAACGCAGCTGATGAAGAATATCTGGAAGTTCGCTTCCTTCCCGACTGGTGTTTCGCAGACGATGACTGGGAAGATTTTGATACCACCATCGATTACGCTTCTTCCAGAGTAATGCTTGGCGCAGCTCCTACTGCAGCAC
>JAZULD010000124.1:0-9098 GCA_045643625.1 Acetatifactor sp.
CCCGGCTGCTGCCGCAAGACCTTCGAGAACTACTTTGAGGTGCTCACCGAGGTCGTGCGCGAGCTGACCGAAGTGTAGGAACGTCCCGCGCAGAATCGATCCCGACCGAAACATGGTGTCTCAGGTTGCATCCCTTCGATCGGTTCCAACGAAATCAAACGCTCCGAGCCCCAACAATTTCAACCGAATGAATAACGCCATCCCACTTCCTTCATGGAAATGGATGGCGTTTTTTTGCGCCAAAAAAGTCCGGGCAATAAAAAGGCGCATTACTGCGCAGCACCAAGGGCTGTCAGTAATGCGCCGATCATGATACAGAAATCAGCCAGATTAAAGATGATCCGCTTAAGACGCCTGCTGCCCACGTTCAGACTGAAATAGTCCACCACATATTTGCGGTGCAGCCTGTCGTAGGTGTTGCTGAAGGCTCCGCCCAGCAGCATGGACAGACCGACCTGAAGAAGCCTGCTGCCGCCCTGCCCCAGGCTTATGATGAACCAAACCAGGGCTGCCAGCGTCAGGATCAGGGATACTGCCGCCACCACCGCTCTTTTGCCCTCCGCAAAATTAAGGACCGCGCCCTTATTGTGATGCCTGCGAAGGATCACTTTGCCCTTTAAGATGCTGCGGGGAAATGCGTCATCTTCCTGTTTTTCAATTGTGTTTTTGATGCCGAGCTCTCCGAAGAAGATTCCCAGGATCCCGGCGATATATCCAGCGATCATATCAGT
Source organism: Acetatifactor sp. (assembly GCA_045643625.1). Taxonomy (GTDB): domain Bacteria; phylum Bacillota; class Clostridia; order Lachnospirales; family Lachnospiraceae; genus Acetatifactor. Next base: position 732 of record JAZULD010000124.1, read on the forward strand.
TCCACTCCGCGATCTTGCCGCCGTAGAGGACCTTGCCGCTTCGCTCCATCAGAGCCTTTTGGAAGTCCCCTATGTCCTCGATCCTGCGGGGGAAGATCATGCCGCCGCCGCTTAAATTCACAGAGTGAATATCGGAACCGCCGCTGACGGGGAAGTCGTACTCCTTCGCATATACGATGGCCTTCTCGTCATAGTCACAGTCGGGACCGAACTTGATCTTGTGGGAGGTGTTGATGATCTCCACACCGTCCACGCACTCGGGGAAAAGATGGATCTGGGGAAGATTCCAGCTCTTGCGGAAGGGGTGCGCATGGAACACGGTGGCACCTGCCTCATGCAGAAGCTTGTACTGTCCGGGAACGTCCACATCCTTGATCTCAGGATGGTCGATGAGCCACTGCTTGTCGAGACCGTAGCAGAGGAAATCCGTACCGTCATAGTAGCTGGTCTCCCAGGCAAAAAATACCTGCAGACCGATCTTGTCACCCATCTCCTTGGCGGATTCGTAGCCCTTGCAGTACTCCTCCACCCAGTCTCTCCAGGGCAGGCTTCTGTCCGGGCGTGTATTTCCGTGATAAAAATGGTCGGTGACTATGATGCCGGTGTAGCCGGCCTCCTTACAGGCGATTGCCATCTCGGCGCCGGTGCTTTTGCCGCAGGCGCTGCCCTCCGCAGTGTGCAGATGGGTCTCGTAGGCGTACTTGTATTCTCCCTCCGTTTGAATGTGCATGACCTCAGTTCCTTTTCTCGTAATTCTATTCCACGAACACGATCTCCACGCGGTAGCTTGCGTCCACAAGTCTCACGATGGGGTCGTAGATCTTCTTCATCTCTTCGATGGCGCGCGCATCCGCAGCAGCACGGTTGTCCTTAGTGTCGACTTCCTTGGTGATGCGTGCCTTCGCTTCCTTCTCCAAAAGATTAAACTCCGCGGGAGTAAATTTCAAGTCGCCGAAGGCAAAAAATCCTTTTTCCACCTCTTCTGCCTCGAACTTGTCGGGGTCGATCTCCACGGGAGCCATCTTGGCATGCGGGATCTCTATGGTGATGGTGTAAACATTGTTGTCAAGGAGCACGTTCTTAGCGCTCAGGGCACTTAAGTCCACGTAAAAGCGGCCGCTGCCCTTGTATCTGATGGTCTGGGCCTTGTTAAGAACGCTCCAATTGAAGAGGCCGATCTTCTTAAGGTCCACATCGATGGACGCATCCGCGGTCAGGACGGTGAGCTCGCTCTCCTCGCGGAACTTCTCGACGATCACTTTGGAGAATTCCGCCACGGTGCGCTCGTCCAGATAGTAGCTGTCCTCGGTCTCTCCGGGGCGCAGCACCTCTGCCGCACGCTCGTATTTGTGGGTCAGTCCGAAGATCAGAATGCCCAGGATCAGCACAAGGCTTACGCCTGCAAGTATGGTATACCTGGTAGAAAAAACAGTTTTAAGCTTCTCTCTCATCGTTGTCTCCTCCCAGCTTCTTCAGAAGGTGCTTCTCCAGCTGCTTCATGCCGACGACCGTGTCAAACTGGAACAGGGTCTTGATCAGCCAGATGAAGAACAGGATCACAAGAATGGGGATCACGCAGCTCATGACGATCATGATGGCAACGGACTCCACGAATCTGGTCAATAACTTCTCAAAATAATCGATGAGCTGGCTGGTGCCGTTGGCGATCCTGTCGCCGGAATTCTGCAGGTTCTTAAAGATCTTCGCAAGACCCTTGCCTGCATCTTCGTCATCCCTGGCGCCCACGCCCTCCTGGATCAGCTCCGCGCTGTTCTGTGCGGATTCGATGGTGGTATTGATGGACTCGTTGTAGGTCTTCTCGATCATGCCGGAGATCTTCACGCTGGCGGGAACCACAAGCATCAGGGCCGCTGCCAGGATACCGATCTTAAAGCTTACTTTTTCAAGTTCCTTCTTGCGTGCAAGCACCGCAAACAGATAGATCGCGCAGGCTCCGGGGATCAGCCAAAGGAATACCAGAGAGCCTGAGACTGCCGCAATAAATTTTTCAAGATAGAGGGCACAGAGTACCAGAAGGAAGCCCTTGCTCAGCTCCGCAAGTTCCTCTGCCACAGGTGTCGCAACATCACCGGGAAGCACGGTGATCGCCACGGAGGCCGCCGTTGCGCTTGCCGCCAGCTTCAGCACCGTATCTCTGCTCTCGTCCACACTGCTTACCACGTTCTCGGAATAGGCCGACTTGTCAACTGTGCGGTAAGCAACAAAAATAGAAAAGACTGCAATCAAAATGGGTAACAGCAGCTTAAGCGCTGCTCTGGAATAATGTTCCATCATGGTCATCTCTCCTTTCCGGATCGTTCGGGTCCACTACAGTTTTTTTGCAAAAATCAGATCTGTTTCATCTTCTCGATATCGGCACGGATATAAGCCATGGCATCGTAAGCGGGATCGTCCGCTCTGCCCTTCTGGTAGTCGTTCTCCAGATGCATCCAGCCGTCATAGCCGATTTCCTTAAGGAGCGCCGCGCACTCCTCATACATGCACTCGCCCTCGCCGATGGGCATCCACACGCTTGCTCCGTTCACAAGGGAGCTGTCCTTTAAGTGCACCTCAACCAGCTCGTCCTTCATGCCCGCAAGGATCTCAGCGCTTGAAAGTCCCTTCATGCGCACGGGGTTTTGGTTGTCAAAATAAAGCTTTAGCAGCGGATGGTCCACCAGTTCAAACAGGCGGATGTTGTTCTCAAGAGAGAGCGCATTCTCAATGCCGATATATACGTTGTACTCCTCTGCCAGCTCGCAGCCTCTTCTTAAGTTCTTCGCCGCCTGCACAAGGGCATCGTCATCGTCGATGGCACTTGCAAAAAATGCGGGCAGCTGCAGGGTCTTTGCTCCGACCTTCTTCGCAACGACCAAAGCCCTTGCGATCATGTCCTCAAAAAACGCTTCGGAACCGGGCACGGTGTAGCTTTTTCCACAGAAGCCGTTCAGTCCGAGAGTGGGGAATTCCATGCCTGTCTCCTTCGCTGCGGCAATGTATTCATCCACCTGCTCCTCAAGGCCTGCGTCAAAACCGAGCTCCATGCCGTCAAGGCCTAATTCTTTCAGGGCGTAACAGCCCTCAGGGCCCTTTACGGGCAGATTCCACTGACAAATTCCGTACTTCACAGTTCTTCTCCTTATACTTTTTTCTTTGTTCAGAGTATACCATACAACAAGGGGGTTTTCTATGCTTTCTTTTGCACGATAACCGATGCTAAATATGTATTTTTTCACAAATTAATAGCATATATTGTAGTTGCGCAATTCTTGCGAAAAATGTATAGTATAGTTATGAACTTATTGTCTTGAAAGGAGGGAATCGAAAGTGACTTTCGGCCAATTGAATTATCCTACTCATACGACCAAGCCTCTTGAGACTTCCCGTATTCTCCCTTCGGAGCAGTTGATCCGCATTTTCCGGGAGTCCATGGCAAGCCGTGAGAAGCGTTTCTGCTTCATCTTAGGCTCCGGCGCTTCCGCAGAAAGTGACATTCCCACCGGCAACCGTCTGGAGATGAACTGGATGAACTGTATCCTCGGCGTTTCCGCAGACGGCAGCACCCCCGCCATGAATCCCGAAGCCAGCGAGCGTCTGGCAGGCAGACTTCGCGCTGAGGGCAAGATCCGCCACGATTTTGCCGAGATCAAAGCAGCATGGGAGGAGGCCGTAGAAAAGGGCCGCAACACCCTTCCCAGCATTTATTATTCCGACATTTACACCATTCGTTTTTATACCAACCCCGCAGCCGGATATTATTATCTGGAGAGAGCAATGGAGGGCAAGGATCCCGGCGTCGGCTATCACGCACTGGCACTGATCCTCTCCCACGAGAGCCGCAGCAATCTTGTGATCACCACCAACTTCGACAGCATGATGGAGGACGCACTGCTCCTCTACACCGGCAAGAAGGCACTGTGTGTCGACCACGAAGGTCTGGCGGGCTATCTGGATGCCAACATTCAGCGCCCCGTGGTTGCCAAGATCCACCGCGGTCTCATGTATGAGGCACAGAGCGGCGAATCCGCAGACAGACTGAACGCCACCTGGAAGTGTACTCTGGACCAGCTGTTCAAGGTATACACCCCCGTTGTCATCGGCTACGGCGGCGGCGACCGAAGCCTGTTAAACTTCCTGAAAGAGGAAGACATCGACCTTTCCAGAGGTCTCTACTGGTGCTATCTTCCCGCTTTGGAGTCCAATTCCGTTGAAGACCCTTACGAGGGCAGGATCAGCGTTCCCGAGAATGAGATCTGCGATCTCGTCATGGAGAAGAACGGTTTCCTGGTACAGATCGATGGTTTTGATTCCCTCATGACCGAGCTGCACAGCGCATGCTTCGCCGAGGATTCACAGAGCACCATCATTCCTTCCGATACTCTGTCCACGCTGATGGATCACTGCAACGACCGTGTCCGCAGTTACCAGAAGCACTGGGACGACCTGTATAAGAATACCCGCAACAAGGACTATATGAAGTTCCTCGGAGGCGAGGAGGCATCCCGCGCAAGAGAGCGCTCCATGGATGCGAGCTCCACTTCCTGGGATCATTTCCGCAGCGGCGATGTGCTGTTTGCGGAGGGTGATTACGAGGAGGCAGTCCTCCACTACAACAAGGCCATCGAGCTGGATCTCTCCTACGCTGCAGCCTACAACAATTTAGGCTGTGCTCTGAGAGCGCTTGGACGCGACGAAGAGGCTATCGAGAGCTTCGAGCGCGCCATCGAGCTGGATCCCGCATGTGCAGGCGCCCATAACAACAAGGGTCTGGCTTGCATGCAGGTCGGCGCCTACAGGGAAGCGATCGACTGCTTCTCTAAAGCTGTGGACATCGATATGTCCTTCTACGAGGCTTTTGTCAACAGAGGAAATGCCTACGCGGCAATGGATCTCACCGATGAGGCCATCCGCGATTACGATATTGCCATCGGCGCAGGCGGCGCGGACGCAGATGTCTACAGAGCCCGCGGCAACGCCTACAGCAAACAGAACAAGTACAAAGAAGCCATCAGAGACTTCAACAAGTCTCTTGAGTTAAAACAGGGCTGCTGCGCATCCTACAAGGATCTGGGCATCGCCTACAGGGAGTCCGGCAACTGCGAGAAGGCACTGGAGATCTTCAACCGTGCCATCGAGGCTTCTCCCGACGACGCGATCCTGCACAGCGAGCGCGGTTACACCCTCTGCAAGATGGACCGCTGCGAAGACGCTCTGCTTGATTTCAACACTGCCATCGAGCTGGCTCCCAACTGCAAGCAGGCATACTTAAACCGCGGCGCCGCATTCATGGAGATGGACAAGCCCCAGGCTGCCATCAAGGATTTTGACACCGCTATCGAGAAGTATCCCGATTTTGCCGAAGCATACCGCATCCGCGGCAACGCTTACCGCAAGCTCGGCAGTATCCCCGAGGCAATTAAGAACTACGATACCGCGATCTCCTTAGATCCCGCCAACGCAGCAAGTTATGCTGTCCGCGGTGCGGCCTACAAGGATCTCGGCCGTCACAGCGAGGCGCTGGGCGATTTCGATACCGCCATCAGACTGGATCCCCGCTGCACACAGGCTTACAACGACCGTGGCATCACCTTCAAGGAGCTGGGACGTTTCGAGGAAGCGATCCGCGACCTGAAGGAAGTAACTCACTTAGATCCCACCTCTCCTCTGCCTCACCGCCACTTAGGCAACATCTACCTGGCAATGAAGGACTTAGACAAGACCATCGAGGAGTTCAACATCGCGATCCAGCTGACCTGATGATCGGGTGCAGGACAGCGATTCAACTGTCAGACAAAACCAAGACATACAAAAGACCCACAGGATCTCCTGCGGGTCTTTTTTTGATGTTCGTGTATGGTTTTTGTGCGGTAATATGGCCATTCTTTTTACACTTTCTATATGGTCGCAGTGGTGCTGCTCTCCCTACGCTTTCTTGAGGGGCACGGTGATATAGCCGTCCTCTACACTTCTTTGAGGAGCGCGATGATCCTGTCATAGTTCTCAGGTTTGTGGGGGAAGGAGCAGTTCTTGCAGACCTTCAGCTGCCTGCCGTTTTTTTCAATGAAGACGGGCTCGCCGGGGCACTTCTCCAGTCTGTACATGGGGCAGTAACAGAAGAGGCAGTTGAACTCCTCAAGCCCCTGATGGCAGGGATAATATTTACATTCCGTATTGGCAAAAAAACGATGCGAATTCTCCATCAGTCGTTCTCCTTTCGCGCAAGGCAGACTCCCGCAAACCACTCTGCAAATGCGGGCTGTGAGGGGTAATACAAATGTCCCCAGCCCCAGAGATGATCTGCGCCTGCGTGCATGCAGCGCCAGTTCCTGCCGGAAACAGGCTTTACCGCCAGGCAGTCGATACCGTTGTCTTCGCTGTCAAAATAGTGAAATTCATGTCCGCGCACCTTAAACCCAAGCGGCTCGCAGTCAAACTCGGCATAACCGAACCTCACAAGCTTGCCGGTATCGGCGCATTTTCCGGGAATCATACCCACCATGGGGCATGTTCTGCCCTCTTTATCCACAATTGCTTCGTGCAAGTACATAAAACCGCCGCACTCCGCAAGGGAAGGCATTCCGCCGCGGATCGCTTCGCGGATATCATGATGCATGCTTACATTTTGGGACAGTTCCCACGCCTTCAACTCAGGGTAGCCGCCGCCAAACAGCAGGCCGTCAAGCCCTTCGGGAAGATGTTTATCATGAAGGGGGGAGAAAAAGACGAGCTCCGCGCCCGCTTCCTCCAACGCCCTGAAATTCTCTCTGTAGTAGAAACAGAAGGCCTCGTCTCTTGCCACGCCGAGACGAAACCTTGCAGGCTTGCAAGTACTGTCTGGCGTGTTGCACGCGTCACCGGGCGTACTGCCCGTATCACCGGTCGTGCTGCACGCGTCACCGGTCAGTCCGTCAGCCTCTCCCGCATTTTCCGCGATTCGAAGGACCTTGTCGAGGTCAACATATTTTTCCAAAATCAAAGCGGCCGCACCGACCTTATCACGAAGGTCCGCAATCTCCCCGGGGAGCTTCAGGCCTAAATGTCTGCTCTCCAGCACCAGATCCTTCTGCTCCGGGAAGCATCCAAGCACCGGAACGCGAAGTTCCTCCTCGATGATGGGAGCGATCGTTCTTAAGAAGCTCTCGCTCACGCGGTTTAAGATCACGCCGCCGATCAGATGCTCAAGGTCCTGCGCAAGGAATCCGCCGATCAGTCCAAGTAGCGACCTGCCCATGCCGCGTCCGTCCACCACCAGGATCACAGGCGCCTTCAGGGTGCGCGCCACATGGTAAGCGCTCGCCTCCTCCGAGACAGCGCCCAGGCCGTCGAAGAGTCCCATGACACCCTCGATCACGGAGATGTCTGCGTCATTGTCCTTGCAGAAGAGCTCTCTCGCGGCGTCCTCCCCTGTGAAAAAAAGGTCCAGATTGCCGCCGGGAACCCCCAGCACCTTCTCGTGGAACATGGGATCGATGTAGTCGGGGCCGCACTTGAAGGACTTTACCTTAAGACCTCTGTCCGAAAAAGCCTTTAACATGGCGAGGGTGATCAATGTTTTGCCGCTGCCGCTTGAGGGCGCGGCGATCAGTATCTTATTCATGTTCTATTCCCCGTCTCGCTGTCCGAGTGTAAAAGAAAATACAGTCACAGGATTGCCGGCTTCCATCATATGATATCTGCCGACTTTTTTTGCTTTGCTTACTGACAAAGTGACAATGTCTTCATCGCCTGAGGAGAACTCATTTAGAAGTTCGGTAAGCGCTGCCGTACTCTCCAAAGTCACAGTATTCATCACGATTCGCATGGAAGGATTCTTGCCGCGAAGCAGTGTCAGGATCTCGCGAAGATCGCCGCCGGTTCCGCCCAGGAAAGCGTGGGTGGGCGCAGGCAGATCTTCCATTGCCTCAGGGGCCCTGCCCTCTATCACGTGAATATTGTAAAGGCCGAGCTGCCGGGCGTTCTGTCTTGTAAGTTCGGCAGCATCCGCTTCCTTCTCGATGGCATAAACCTGAATATCGGGGGAAAGAGCCGCGATCTCAGCGGATACAGAGCCGGTGCCGCTGCCCACATCATAGACCACGGAATCCGCGGTCAGGTTTAACTTGCACACGGAGAGGATGCGAACCTCCTCCTTGGTCATGGGCACCTTGGCGCGCAGGAACGTGCTGTCGGCAAAACCGGGCGTCAGCTTCTGCACAGCTTTCTTGTCTGTGCGGCGAAGCATGCCGACGTAGAGGCCATCCTCTGTGATCGACTCGCAGTCTGCGCAGTCGAGACTAATGATCTTCTCGTTTTCGTATGATAAATTATATCCGAGTGTAAGACAAAATGAATTTGTCAGTTTATTCTTCCTAAGTATTTCTCCGATTC
>JAZULD010000125.1:0-10840 GCA_045643625.1 Acetatifactor sp.
CTGCAGGAAAAAAACAAGCAGGACCGTGAAAAAGGCCACCGGAAGCCAGAAGGAGATGCGGCTTAAGATATTCAGTTTTCCTTTTCGAAAACGATTCATAGAGTGCCTCACAATTCAATGAGTGTCTTATAATTTCCCGATGTCGGGAAGAGTCTGCGATCACATGTTATGCAATATGCGCATCGCAATCATTCGATATCGTACGAGTGCATCGTTAATTATCCGATGCTGGACATAATGCCCATGAGGGGCAGGATCACTGACAGAAGGATCATACCGACCACAACGGACAGGAAAATGACCAAAGTGGGCTCGATGACTGAGAGCAGGGAGCTGACCTTGTGGTCTAAACTCTTGCGATGGTCGTCAGCGATCTTGAAAAAAACAGTTTCCACACTGCCGCTTTGGAAACCGGCAGCGATCATTTGTGAATATTTGGTGCCGAAGATACCGGCATTTACAAGGGCGTCGCGGAGATCGTCGCCCTGCTCTAAGGACGTGCGGCAGGCATCGATCTTGGCCTCCATGTCGCTGTCGCAGACAAGGTCACGGGTGATCTCCAGACTGTGGAAGGTGTCCATGCCGCTCTTTAAGCACATGCCCATGCCCTCCGCAAAACGTCCGCTCGCAAGCTCATCATAAAAACCGCGGACGAAGGGAAGGTGTCTTAACAGCCCTGTTGCCTTGGCATGCAGAGCGGGGATCTTGCAGCAGGCCAGAATAAGTACGGCCAGGACTGCAGCAAGCACGATGATCAGCACGGAGCTTTTTTCCAGGCGCTGTCCGATGTTTAAAAGAGTTGCCGCAAAACCTGACATGTCGCTGCCAAGCTCGGTAAAGACCTGACGGAATACGGGCAGGACCTTGCTCACCAGGATAAAGATAACTGCGAGCATCATGCAGATCATGACGATGGGGTATGCGACCGCACTCTTGAAGCTCTCGCGGATAGAGGCCTCTTTTTCATAATATTCGCCGAGGGATTTAAGGCTCAGATCCAGGTTGCCGGATTCCTCGCCGAGAGCGAGGGCACGCACCGCGTAGTCGGGGAAAGCGCCGGTGGAGGCGATGGCCTCGTGCAGTGGATTACCCGCGCTGACCACGCTGTGGATCTGCGCAAGGATCTTGCGGCCGGATTCGGAAGGAGTCTCCTCCATCAGGATATTCACGCACTCTGCAGGGGGAATGCCCGCCTGAAAAAGCAGTGCCATCTGGCTGCAGAAGTCTGCGATCTCTGCATTGGACAAAGGTCTGAATGTGCTCATAGGGTTCCTTTCGTTAGTACAGTTTCTGTGTGACATAATTGCTGCCGTCGCCGATGAATTTTTTCAGTTTGTCGGAGGCGGAGGTGGCGCCGAAGGTAGGGTCCACCAGAGTCCAGCTGCTGCCGTCAAAAGAGATGATACCGTTTAACCAGCCCATCTCGTCCACGTAGACGCTGATCCAGGCGTGGTAAACATCTCTGGCGTAACCGACCTCGAGACGGGTGGGAATGCCGCGGCTTCGAAGCATTGCGGCCATCAGCGCCGCGTAATCAAGGCAGATGCCCTTGCCGCTGTCCATGATCTCGTCCAGATCGGTGACATAGTTGGTGGGAGGCGTCTTGGCCTTGTCGTAATCGTAGGAAATATTGTCGGTGATATAGTTGTAAACGTTGGTGATCAGTTCAAGCTCGTCGTCTGCGTCTGCCGCAAGTTCGGCACTTTTTACCACTGCCTTGGAGTCCTCGTTGAAATTCACGTACTGGTTGGGGCAGAGGAAGGGGGCGAACTCGTCGTCCAATTTGACGTCGATCTCTTTAAAAAGACACACCGCGTAGCTGGATCTTGCCACGGAAATGCTCTCGTAGACGGTGACCGCGTACTTGCCGTCGCCGGTGGAGAGAGGGAAGACCTCGTAATCGCCGCCGTGCAGGTCGTAGGTGTAAAGCATGCCGTCGGGGGCCAGCACACGGAGCTTGACTTTGGGGTTCTGGCCGATGTACTTGACGCAGATGTAACCGTCGCCTGTATTGGAAAAATCAATGATTGCAGCGCTGTTCTGTGCGACCTGCTTGCCGCTTGCCACGGGGGTAGGGCAGTGTGTGATTGAAAAATCGGGCTTGCCGGATGCCTTGGAAGGAGTCTTGCCTGAGGTGGTTGTTCCTGAATCTGCGCTGACGGAAGACTTCACAGCGTCGGAAGATTTCACCTTGGTAGTACTTGCCACAGACTTAGCAGAAGTCTTACCTTCCTCGGCAGACTTGGAAGAACTCACCCCGCTCTTGGAAGACTGAACAACACTCTTGCCGACCTTGTCGCGGGAAGCTGCAGCGCTCTCTGTATCCACGATCTGCTCGGCTGTCTGTGCTGTGAGTGCTGCCTCTTCGCTCTTTGCAGGTGCAGATGCGCAGCCGCACAGTCCCGAAAAGGAAAGGGTCATGCAGAGGCATGCAAGCAGCACGCGGCCTTTTTTATTCAGTTTTCCGTAAGATACAAGAGCCATGAACGGGAAGCCTCCTATTATTTATTACAGGTTCATTATAGGCGAGGACGGGCTCCTGACGGTGATCGTGGGAATATTTGCGCCTTCCGCGTGAAATTCTGCAGGGTCGGTTCATTGACTTTTGCACAGGTTTCCTTTACTCTTAATATACGGGCGTGTGTCCTGAGGTTTGCCGAACGCGACAGCGGGCAAGCTGCAGCAGGGTGGCATACATCGATACGAAGCGTACAGGTGCTGCAGCAGGGTGGCATGCATCGATACAAAGCGTACAGGCATGTTGCGGCAGGGCCGCATACATTGACATGCGCGGAGGTCGTGACAGACGGCCCGGGTTTTGGAAGAAAAGAGGAAATAAGGATGAGAGTACTGGTTACAGGTGTCAAAGGACAGCTTGGCTATGACGTGGTAAATGAACTGACTGCAAGAGGAATCGAGGCAGTCGGCGTGGATATTGAGGAAATGGACATCACTGACGAGAGCAGTGTGGACAAGGTGATCGGCGAGGCGAAGGTGGACGCAGTGATCCACTGTGCGGCATACACCGCAGTAGACGCAGCCGAGGATAACGAGGAGATCTGCCGCAAGGTCAACGCAGGCGGCACCGAGAACATCGCCAAGGCCTGCAAGAAGTACGACCTGAAGATGCTCTATATCAGCACCGATTATGTTTTTGACGGACAGGGTGAGAGACCCTGGGAGCCCGATGATAAGGCGGCGCCCCAGAGCGTATACGGTCAGACCAAGTACGAGGGCGAGCTTGCGGTTCAGAATATTCTGGACAAGTTCTTTATCGTCAGAATCGCATGGGTATTCGGCATCAACGGCAAGAACTTTGTCAAGACCATGCTGAACTTAAGCAAGAAGTTTGACACCCTGCGCGTTGTCAACGACCAGTTCGGTTCCCCCACCTACACCTACGATCTGTCTAAGCTGCTTGCAGACATGATCGTGACCGAGAAGTACGGCATCTATCATGCGACCAACGAGGGCATCTGCTCCTGGTATGATTTTGCATGTGCAATCTTCAAGGAGGCAGGCGTGGAGATCACCGTGAACCCTGTTTCCACCGCGGAATACGGCGCCAAGGCCAACAGACCTTACAACAGCCGCATGAGCAAGGAGAAGCTCACCGAGAACGGCTTCAACAAGCTCCCCACCTGGCAGGATGCGCTTGCACGCTACGTGAAGATCCTGAAGGAGCAGGAAGCGTAAGACGAGGCACAGACCTACGCACCACGCTCTTCCGAGAATCCGCAGGAGGCATAGAGCAGGAAGCGTAAGCCCGGCCACAATCTTGGCATTTGAACCATCAAAAATAACAATTTGCCCTCGAAAAGCAATATAATCACAAAAAACGCCCCTATTTTCACAAAAGGGCGTTTTTTTTATGCCAATCTGCTATGATGAGACAAAATGGCTGAAAGTGTATGTTATGTCCCTTGAATGTTTGCAAAATGTATGAAAAAGAGATATAATTACACTGCGAAAATGTATGCTGAAACAGAAAAAATGTTTATAAAGGAGTACCCAAAATGGACAATCGACAGACATTAAACAACTTGATCGTGATCCACGTAGGAGAGATCATCCAGCTGCTGCTGAAGAGACTGGTGATCTTCATTTTGATCGGAGCACTGGGCCTGGGTGCCGGCGCAGCCTACGGCATGACCCGTAAGACAACTCCCATGTACCGTGCGACCACCAAGCTTTACGTGACCGGTGTGGACACAGCAGTGCCTTCCTCCTCCGGCTTCAGCCTTGGTCGTGCAGTTATTAAGAATTATCAGGAGATCATCCACAGCAGACCTGTTCTGGAGAGCGTTATCGAGAATCTCGGCTTAAATATGAGCACTCGTGAGCTGTCAGGCTGCATCAGTGAGAGCAATCCCGCAGATACCGCTATGATGACCATCAACGTTACTTTCCCCGATCCCCAGTGGGCTAAGGCGGTTGCGGATGAAGTTGTCGTTGAATCCGCGGCATATGCGCTTGAGATCATGGGCATGACTCCTCCCACCGTATATGAAGAAGCTACCGTACCCGGAGCACCTTATAACTCAACCGGCAACGGCGATATGATCAAGTTCGGACTGTTAGGCGGCGTGGGCGCAGGTGCGTTGGCAGTATTCCTGACCCTCTTCTTCTACTTCGTAAGCACCAAGTTCAACAACCCCGACAAGATCAAGGATCGCCTGCATTTAGAGACCTACGGCATGATCCCCGACGAGCGCAAGAAGGGCAAGGTAAACTACGGCAACGCAGCTTACAAGAACCTGTATGCACGACTGAAGCAGGATAATAAGGATGATCGCGTGATCGCTTTTGTCGGCTGCGATAATGCAGAGAACAAGGGCGAGGCAATTCAGGGTCTTGCCGAGTTCATGAAGACCATCGGCAAGAAGGCTACTGTCATCGACACCAACTTAGGTCATCCCGAGTGGAGCAGCACCTCCGTTCCCGGGGACAGCAAGGGCCTTGAGGAGTACCTGATCGATACCGCTACCATCGAGGAGATCATCTTCACAGACGCGAAGGATGTGGACCACATCGGCGTCAAGAGCGGCAGCCAGGATGTCATGGGTCTGATCGATAGCGCAGCTTTTGACAAGCTCTTAAAGACCGTGGCAGAGAACAGTGACTACGTGCTCCTTGATACCGCACCCGTAAGCTTCTCCCGCGAGACCAGAGAGATCTTAAAGAAGGCAGACGCAAGCCTCGTTGTGGTATCCGCAGCGAAGGACCGCACCTACAAGGTGAAGGAAGCCCTGAAGAAGCTTGCAGAAGACGAGATCAAGATGGACGGCGCAGTCCTCAAGGACGTTGCAGTCAAGAAGTCCAACAAGTATTTCATGAAGAACTTCGGCGCTTACCTGGATGTTTTTGCAGAGGGTAAGAAGTCCAAGAAAAATAAGTAAGTAGCACCAAACAAGCAATACAAGAATCAGAAAGTACCGGTAAAGAACCATGCAGCAGAAAAAACATGTATTTATCGTAGGCTCCAAGGGTATTCCTGCAGCCTACGGCGGATTTGAGTCCTTTGTGGACAAGTTGACATTCTACAGAAAAAACGAGAACATTCAGTACCACGTATCCTGCGCAGTCGACGCAGATAAGTGCCCTGAGGAGAAGGAGTTCATCTACAACAACGCCAGATGTTTTTACATCAAGTGGAAAAACGTAGGTCCCGCGAGAGCGATCTTCTACGATGTGGACGCTCTGAGAGAATGTGTCTCCTACATCAAGGCCAACAAGATCGAGGAGCCCCTCGTTTACATCCTCGCCTGCCGAATCGGACCCTTCATGAACCACTTCGTGAAGCAGATCCATGCACTTGGCGGCAAGGTCTATGTCAACCCCGACGGCCACGAGTGGAAGCGCGCCAAGTGGAGCGCACCGGTCCGCAAATACTGGAAGATCTCCGAGCAGCTCATGGTCAAGCGCGCAGACCTGCTGATCTGCGACAGCAAGAATATCGAGAAATACATCCGTGAGGATTACAAGCAGTACGATCCCAAGACCACCTTCATCGCCTACGGTGCAGAGACCAGCGCATCTGTTCTTGCAGATGACGACGAGAAGTACACCGCATGGTGCAGGGAGAAGGGCGTAGCTCCCAAGGAGTACTACCTGGTAGTCGGCAGATTCGTTCCCGAGAACAACTTCGAGACCATGGTCAGAGAGTTCATGAGATCCGACACTAAGAAGGATTTCGTTCTCATCACCAACGTGGAGAATAACTCCTTCTACAACTCACTGCTTGAGAGCACACATTTTGACAAGGATCCCCGCATCAAGTTCGTGGGAACCGTATATGACAAGGAACTGTTAAAAAAGATCCGTGAGGACGCCTACGGCTACTTCCACGGACATGAAGTCGGCGGCACCAATCCCAGCCTCCTTGAGAGCCTCGGAAGCACCGATTTGAACCTCCTCTTAAACGTTGGCTTCAACAACGAGGTAGGTGAGGACGGCGCCATCTACTGGGGCAAGGAGGAAGGCGGACTGGCAAGTCTGATCTCCACCGCAGACGCTATGAGCGAAGAGGAGATCAGGGAGATCGGCAAGCGCGCCAAGAATCGTATCCACACAAGCTACAGCTGGGACTACATCGTCTCAAGATACGAAGAAGTTTTTATGAATGAGGTATAAATCAGATGAAGATCCTGATGGTCAACAAGTTTTTCTACATAAAGGGCGGAAGTGAGACCTACTATTTTGCCTTAAAGCGCATGCTCGAGGCAGAAGGTCATGAGGTCATCGACTTCTCCATGAAGGACGGCAAGAATTACGATTCACCCTATGCCGAGTACTTCGTGGAGGGCGTGGACTACAACGGCAAGATGAGCCTTGGCAAGCAGGTAAAAAGCGCTGCCAACATCATTTACTCCGTAGAAGCCAGGAAAAAACTGGAAGAACTGATCAAGGCCACCAGACCCGACATCTGCCATCTGCACATCTTCCAGCATCAGCTGTCACCTTCCATTCTGCCGGTGCTGAAGAAGTACAACATCCCTGTGGTGTACACCGCACATGACCTGAAGATGCTCTGCTTAAACTACGTTATGATGACCCGGGGCGAGGTGTGTGAGCGCTGCAAGGGCGGCAATTACATGAACTGCCTGAAGTACAAGTGCACCAAGGATTCCACCTTAAAGAGCGCTATCAACGTGGCTGAGGGCTACTTACACAAGTGGCTCGGAAGCTACGATATCATCGATAAGATCGTTACCCCCAGCGGCTTCTACCGCAGGAAATTCATCGAGTTTGGCGTGGACGCAGACCGCGTGATCCACATCCCCAACTTCCTTGACAGAACCAAGCCCCTGGTCAAGCCTGCCGAGGATAAGGAGGACTACTTCCTCTATTTTGGCAGACTCTCCCGCGAGAAGGGCATCATGACTCTGATCAAGTCCGTGGAGGACACCCACCTTCCCTTAAAGATCGTCGGAACCGGCCCCTGCAAGGAAGAGATCGAGCAGTACATCGCGGACAAGAACCTGGAGCACATTCAGGTGCTTGGCTTCAGAAGCGGTCAGGAGCTCATCGACCTGGTGGGCAATGCGAGAGCGGTTATCCTGCCCTCCGAGTGGTATGAGAACGGTCCTTACTCCGCAATCGAGTCCCTGCAGCTTGGCAGACCCATCATCGGCTCCGAGCTGGGCGGCATCCCTGAACTGGTGGATGGCAACGGTGTGATCTTCAACCACGGCAACGTGGAGGAGCTTAAGCAGATCCTCTTGACCTTCCCCGAGAAGGACTCCGAGGCCTACAAGGCAATGTGCGCACGCTCCGAAGAGATCTATCAGAGCACCTACACCGCAAAGTGCCACTGGGCACAGCTTAAGCCCGTATACGAGGAAGTAATCGCGAAGAAGCAGAAGGAAAACTAATGAGAACCATCCCGAAAATCGTTCACTACTGCTGGTTCGGCACCGGCGAGAAGCCCGCTGACGTGCAGGAGTATATTAAGACCTGGAAGAAAAACATGCCCGACTACGAGTTCATGGAGTGGGGCGAAAGCAATTTTGATATTGAGAACGCAATCCCCTATGTGAAGGAAGCCTACGCGGCAAGAAAGTTCGCCTTCGTCAGCGACTATGTGCGCATGCAGGCCCTGTACCGCTACGGCGGCGTGTATTTTGATACCGATGTAGAGGTCTGTAAGCCCTTTGAAGAGTACCTGGAGGACAGATCCATGGTAGTGGGCTTTGAGAGCAAAAGAAGCCTCCTGACGGCCTTTGTGGCGGTTGAGAAGGAACACCCCTTCATCGGCGAGTTCGTGGATTCCTACAAGGACAGACACTTCCTGAAGGAGGACGGCAGCTACGATATGACCGTCATCAATCAGGGCTTCTCCGAGCTTATGGAGAAGAAGGGCGTCGATCTTGACAATGAGGATTTCAGAGTGATCGACGGCAGCATCGCTGTCTACCCCAGAGAATATTTCTGCGGTTTTGACGTGGACAACTGGCACGTTCGCTCCACTGACAAGACCTGCACCATTCACCACATGGCCAGCAGCTGGGTCGGCTCCAAGGCAGGTCTGAAGCGCAGAGTGATCAACGCCCTGCAGAAGACCCTGGGCTATGACAGATATGACAAGTTAAAACAGATGCTTAGACACTAAGGAGTAAGAGGAAAATGGTTCTGACAGGCGGACAGGTACGGCTGGCATCCCTGAAGATGCTGCTGCACTCCAGAGGAAACGCATACAAGAACGCGGACTACATCCGCGAACATAATATTTTCAGACACATGGGTAAGGGTTGTTATTACCACCCCAGAAAGCTCCCTTCCGAGCCTATACTGGTATCCATGGGCGACAATGTGTGGGTCGCAAGCGGTGTCCGCTTTATCACACACGACATGTCCGGTGACATGTTAAAAAATCACCCCAAATACAAGGACGATTTCGCCAAGATCTACAGCCCCTACTTCATGGGCAAGATCGAGATCGGCAGCAATGTTATGCTGGGTGCGGACGTGTCCGTCATGTACAATGTCAAGATCGGTGATGACTGCATCATCGCAGCAGGCAGTGTCGTTACCAGGGATATCCCCGCAGGCAGCGTGGCAGCAGGCGTTCCGGCCAGAGTGATCGGCACCCTGGAGGACTTCGCCGCAAAGCGTCTGGAAGGTCTTAAGACCATGCCCAAGAAGGAAGACGGCCTTGATGGCATGATCGAGTACTTCTGGGAAAAGAAAGAGAATTAGAAAGGCGGCGAAGCCGCGGGCAGGCGAAAGACCTGCAAAATAATGAAAGGCAGAAAGGAGGAGGCAAAATGAAGATCGAGATCGAAGAGAAGAAATTGGTGATGATTGGGTATTTTGTGACGCTTTTGTGTCTATTGGCAACAGTAGTTGATAATGTGCCTCTTTCCGGTGTTTTTGCGAAAGTCAAGTATCTGTACGTGTTATTTATTGCCTTTTTCTTCCTGAAGGACAAGGTGCTTCTCTGGAACAGGCGCCTATTCGTGGTATTGGGTCTATTAGTTGTGCATACGATCTTGTATGGTTTTATTTTTACTAATTCCAAGATCATGGATAATACATCGTGGTTCATTCAGGAATTGATTATTGCGTATGTTGCGGTATTCTTCACAGCACTTTATATCTACAAAAAAGACTGTATGATGGAGTTTTTAATTGCAACGATCTCAGCGCTTTCCATTCTGATCATGTGGGCAGCGGTCACTTATTTCAGGCATTTTGTAAATCCTATTTATTTCCTGAATCTGTTCTCAAGAATGGAGCGTTTCAGGGCACCTTTTGGAATGAGGGATGTAAATTACTGCGGTAATTACTGCTTATATACGATTCTATTTTATGCCATCTTCATTGTGGAGTGGAGAAAAAGGAATAGAAAATTCACACTCCCCCAGATTTGTGTGATGGGTACTGTGCTGTTCTTTACTGTTTGCATGTTGCTCTCAACGGCTTCCAGATCTGCGGTACTCAGTCTGGTGCTCTTTGCATTCATCTGGTTCCTTCAGGAGAAGTGGAACTGGATCAGACCGAAACTGAAGTACATCATTCCGTTGCTAGTAATAGCGGGAATCCTTGTCTTGGTTCCTATGATTACTTCCGGAAAGATTGCAGAGATGTGGTCCGATTCCAATCGAGAAGGTAACTTTACAATTAATTATCCGATTTTCCTCGAGCATGGCAATTTGCTTCATGGTATGGGTTATGCGGACAATTCGGGTTTCTTAAAAGAAATCTATGGATATAATACAACCGCACAGGATGTATATTATCTCTTTATCTGGTTTAGTACCGGCTACGTTGGAGCAGCAATCATTTTATGTCAGATGATCTATATGTTATTCCTGACACTATGTTATCCCAAAACGCGTGGCAGACAATGGGCACTCAGCCTTTATGTAATGATGCTGTTCTATTGTGTATGGCAGGTAAATTACATGAATGCCAGATATTTCACCAGCTGGCTGCATATGATTTTTCTGTTCTGGTATGTGCTTTCGATTAAAGAAGAGAAGAGCACAAAATGGATCGTCCTGAAAAAATAGAGGACACAAATACTGATACTTCACATGGACATCGGAGATTGAAGAATAATGAGCTTAACGAAAAATGTGGTAAAAATAATAGCTCTGTTTGGTGTATGTGCGATGCTTGCCGGCTGTGGAGCGCAAAACAGTCAGAGTGACTGGACGAACGATTCATCACTCCCCAGCGAGCCTACCAACGTTAAAGCTGAACTGCAGGGATTGAAAGCAGAAATCAGTTCAAAGCGCGAAGCGTGGACAGCAGAATATGTCGCAACCTCGCAGGATCTAAGAACGTATGACCTTATTGGTCTACAGCTTAATGTTGACGGCGGAAGTATTGCGCA
>JAZULD010000126.1:0-4273 GCA_045643625.1 Acetatifactor sp.
CGCAAGATCGAGACACTTTACGACGTGGGACTGTCCTACGTGAAGCTGGGTCAGCCCAGCACCACGCTTTCCGGCGGTGAGGCGCAGCGGATCAAGCTGGCCACCGAGCTCAGGAAGAGAAGCACCGGCAAGACCATCTACATTCTGGACGAGCCCACCACGGGTCTGCATTTTGCGGACGTACACAAGCTGGTGGAGATCCTCCACAGACTGGCAGACGGCGGCAACACCGTCGTGGTCATCGAGCACAATCTGGACGTGATCAAGACCGCGGATTACCTGATCGATATGGGCCCCGAGGGCGGCGACAGAGGCGGCACCGTGATCGCCAAGGGTACCCCCGAGGAGGTAGCCGAGAACCCCGCTTCCTTCACCGGTCACTATGTGAAGAAGATGCTTGTGCGCGCGGCCGAGCTTGCCCGGGCGGCGGATAAGTAGATTGGTGCGAGAAGACGCGGCAGCCGGGCTTGAGAAACACGGCAGACAAGCGCGAACCCGTGCGGCAGTCGAATTCGGAGGCGCCGCGGGACGGCGGCAGGCGCCCCGAAATAATCGCAATAACAAACCTTAAAATTTTATAAAGACCCTATGAAAAAGACAAAACTTCGGTTATAATAACTATGTATGGCTGAAAATAGCCTTTTTGGAGCTTTTTTCGATTAGTTTTATCATAGATACCGAAGTGAAAGGGGAAAATAGATTTATGCAGTGCACAGATATCGGAATCGACCTTGGTACCGCGAGCATTCTTGTTTACATTCGCGGCAAGGGAGTCGTTTTAAAAGAGCCCTCTGTTGTAGCCTTCGACAGAGATACCAATAAGATCAAGGCAATCGGTGAGGACGCCCGCTTAATGCTCGGACGTACCCCCGGCAATATCATCGCAGTTCGTCCTCTTCGTCAGGGCGTAATCTCCGACTATACCGTAACAGAGAAGATGATGAAGTATTTCATCCAGAAGGCTCTGGGACGTAAGACCTTCCGCAAGCCCCGTATCGCTGTCTGCGTTCCCAGCGGCGTTACCGAAGTTGAGAAGAAGGCAGTAGAGGATGCTACCTATCAGGCAGGTGCAAGAGAGGTCTCCATCATCGAGGAGCCCATCGCAGCTGCGATCGGTGCGGGCATCGACATCAGTAAGCCCTGCGGCAACATGATCGTTGACATCGGCGGCGGTACCTCCGACATCGCAGTTATCTCTCTCGGCGGCACTGTAGTAAGTGCTTCCATCAAGATCGCAGGCGATGACTTCGACGAGGCTATCGTTCGTTACATGCGTAAGAAGCACAACCTCCTGATCGGTGAGAGAACCGCAGAGGATATCAAGATCAAGATCGGCTCCGCTTACAAGCGTCCCGAGGTGGATTACATGGACGTTCGCGGACGTAACCTTGTGACCGGTCTTCCCAAGACCGTCAAGGTAAGCTCCGAGGAGACCGAGGAAGCCTTAAGAGAGACCACCGCACAGATCGTGGAGACCATCCACAGCGTGCTGGAGAAGACTCCCCCTGAGTTAGCTGCGGATATCGCAGACAGAGGTATCGTTCTGACCGGCGGCGGCAGCCTGCTGCGTGGTCTGGAGGACCTGATCTGTGACAGAACCGGTATCAACACCATGACCGCTGAGGATCCTATGACCGCAGTTGCCATCGGTACCGGCAAATACGTGGAATTCCTTTCCGGATACCGCGAGGATTAATTGAATGCGCCGTGGATACGGCGAGAGGAAGCTTTCCGTGCGGGCCGCTTGCGTGACCCGCACGTATTTTTTAAAAAAGGGTCGGAGAAAAAAACTCCGGCAAAGGACGGTTTATGGAGACTGGAAACGGTTTGGAGAAGATAAACGGTTATGTGGACCACGTGATCTTCCAAAACTCGGAAAATGGTTATACTGTCATGATCCTGGTCACCGACGATGAGGAGGAGATCACCTGCGTGGGCATGCTGAAGGGCCTGGGCAAAGGCGAGACCATTGCCTGCGAGGGCCGGTTTATCGAGCATCCCCTCTACGGCAGGCAGTTTAAGATCGAGTCCTACGAGGCTGTGGTGCCGAAGAGTGCCCTGGATATGGAGCGCTACTTGGGCTCCGGTGCCATCAAGGGCGTGGGCGAGACTCTGGCCCGCCGCATCGTGCGCAAGTTTAAGGACGACACCTTCCGCATCATCGAGGAGGAGCCCGAGCGTCTGGCCGAGATCAAGGGCATCAGCGAGCGCATGGCGAGAGAGATCGCCATCCAGATCGAGGAGAGAAGGGACCTGCGCGACGCGCTTGTGTTCCTGGGCGGCTACGGAATCTCCAACGCCATGGCAGTGAAGATCTATAAGACCTACGGTGTGGAGATCTACCGCGTCCTTCGCGAGAATCCTTACCGGCTGGCTGAAGATGTGCAGGGCGTGGGCTTCCGCATTGCGGACGAGATCGCCTCACAGGCAGGCATCAGCCCCGATTCGGACTACCGCATCCGCTGCGGCATTTTTTACACGCTTCAGGAAGCCCTGAGGGACGGACATTGCTACCTTCCCAGGGACCTGCTGCTTCAAAGAGCGCGGGGACTCCTTGAGGTGGATGAGGAACGCATCGATATTCAGATCGACAACATGATCATGGACAGGAAACTGATCCTGAAAAAAGAAGGCGTTTTTGCCCAGACCATGTATTATACAGAGCTTGACTGTGCGGCCATGCTGCACAGATTGAATGAGCCCATGGAGGGAACGGAGCTGCTTCCCTCGGCGGAGAATGCCCTGGACAAGCGTTTGGAACGCCTGGTGGGCAGCCTGAAAATGGAGCTCGATGACCTGCAGCTTCTCGCTGTGAAAAAGAGCATTGAGAACGGAGTCTTCATCCTTTCCGGCGGTCCCGGAACCGGTAAGACCACCACGATCAATCTGATGATCCGCTATTTTGAGGAGGAGGGACTGGACATCCTGTTGGCTGCCCCCACGGGCAGAGCGGCCAAGCGAATGACAGAGGCCACCGGAATGGAGGCCAGAACCATCCACAGAATGCTGGAGTTAAACAGCGACCTCTCCGACGAGGACACCCACCGCGTGAGCTTTGAGCGAAACGAGGAGAACCCGCTGGAGGCGGACGTGATCATCATCGACGAGATGTCCATGGTGGATGTGCGTCTGTTCAGATCGCTCTTAAAGGCGGTGGAGCCCGGCACCAGACTGATCCTCGTGGGCGATGTGGACCAGCTGCCCAGCGTCGGTCCCGGTCAGGTCCTGAAGGATCTGCTAAGAAGCGAGTGCTTCGAGGCCGTGGTGCTGGACCGCGTGTTCCGCCAGGCCGGCGAGAGTGACATCGTGGTGAATGCCCACAAGATCAACAAGGGGCAGCACATCGTTTTTGATAACAAATCCAAAGATTTTTTCCTGTTAAAAAGAAATGACGTCAACGTGATCTACAAGCACATGCTGCAGCTCATCCTGGAGAAGCTGCCGGGCTATGTGGGCGCGGAGGCCTTTGATATTCAGGTGCTGACACCCATGCGCAAGGGGGCGTTAGGGTGCGAGACCCTGAATGCAGTGCTGCAGAAGTACTTAAATCCCCCGGCTCCCGGCAAGAGGGAGTACACAAGCGGAGACACTGTTTTCCGTGAGGGCGATAAAGTCATGCAGATCAAAAACAATTATCAGCTGGAGTGGGAGATCGTCAGCCGTTACAACATCCCCATCGACAGCGGCACGGGCATCTTCAACGGCGACATGGGCCGCATCGTTGAGATCAGGGAGGAGAGCAATCTTCTCATCGTGGAATTTGATGAAAAAAGAAGGGTCAGCTACTCCCTCACCATGTTGGATGAGCTGGAGCTGTCCTATGCCATCACCATCCACAAGGCCCAGGGAAGCGAGTTCCCCGCGGTGATCCTGCCTTTGCTGTCGGGCCCCAGAATGCTGTTTAACCGAAATCTTCTCTACACCGGCATCACCCGCGCAAGAAACTGCGTGATGATCCTGGGAAGCCCCGAGGTGGTGGACGAGATGATCGACAATGTCAGCGAGAACCGCCGATTCAGCGCGCTGTCGCTCAGACTGAAAGAACTTGCGGCTGTTGCGGAGTGACGATACCGCAGGGGAGATCTATGCACGGGACGACGGGAGCGCGCGAGAGACGACGGAAGCGTGCGCAAGTAAGGCGAGGCGTATGCGAGGTCCCGCAGGATCGGGCATGAAGAATTCGTGCATGCCCCGCGGGGCAAGATCCTTTGGAGAAGGTCCGGGAGGGACCTTTGAAAAACATATCCAAATTTTTTACTGTCTGTAAAGACCT
>JAZULD010000127.1:0-5376 GCA_045643625.1 Acetatifactor sp.
GCCGCCGCTGGAGAGTTGAGACTCTGAATGCGGACGAGATCGGCATCGGCGGCATGAAGGAAGTACAGTTCATGATCACCGGTCAGGGCGCTTACTCCGTAATGAAGTACGAGAGCGGCGTTCACCGTGTACGCCGGGGTCCCGAGACCGAGAGCGGCGGACGTATCCACACCTCTACAATCAGCGTGGCAGTAATGCCCGAGGTAGATGAGGATATCGATATCGTCATCGAGGAGAAGGATATCCGTATCGATGTAATGCGTGCATCCGGCAACGGCGGTCAGTGTGTCAACACCACCGACTCCGCAGTTCGTCTGACCCATTACCCTACCGGCATCGTAGTTTACAGCCAGACCGAGAAGAGCCAGCTGCAGAACAAGGCCAAGGCTTTCGCTCTGCTGAAGGCAAAACTGTACGATATCGAGCAGCAGCAGAGACATGATGCTGAGGCAGAGCTTCGTAAGAGCCAGATCGGTACCGGCGACCGTTCCGAGAAGATCCGTACCTACAATTTCCCTCAGGGACGAGTTACCGATCATCGTATCGGCCTGACCCTGTATAAGCTCGACAAGATCATGAACGGCGACATCGGCGAGATCCTGGACGCATGCATCGCAGCGGACCAGGCAGCGAAGCTTGCAAGAATGAACGACGAGAACTAAGAATGATAAGAGACTCCGCAGTGCGGGGTCTCTTTTGACGATTGTGCGCAATTTTTACATAAATCCGGCTGATATTTGGGCAAAAGATGGGTAGAGAAGCACACAGGAAATGATATAATAGACATGCAGATGAAAGTGATCGCCCGTAAGGGCAGAAGGAGATAAGACAACAGTGAGAAACGACAACCTGAATCACAGAAGAGCACAGAGTAAACTTCGTGTTGTTGACGCAGCAGGCAAGCCCATGGCCAATACCGTGTTTAAGCTTAAGCAGGTCAAGCACGAATTCCTTTTCGGCTGCGGCGCATTTGACACCGTGACCTATACCAATTCCGAGAGCGATACCGATATGGCTTTCATGAAGGATCGTATCGACAAGTGGCTGGCACTTTACAACTACGGTACCCTGCCTTTTTACCTCGGAAGATTCGAGCCCGAAGAGGGCAAGCCCGAGACCGTGAGCCGCATGAATGCAGCAAAGTTCTTAAATGAGCATAATGTGACCGTAAAGGGTCACCCCCTCTGCTGGCATACCGCATGCGCAGACTGGCTGATGCAGTATGACAACAAGACCATCCTGAAGAAGCAGCTCGACCGCATCACCAGAGATGTCACCGATTTCAAGGGTCAGATCGACAAGTGGGACGTTATCAACGAGGTTGTTATCATGCCCATCTTCGACAAGTATGACAATGCGATCACCCGTGTCTGCAAGGATATCGGCCGTGTGGGCATCATCAAGGAGACCTTCGAGGCAGCTCACGCAGCCAATCCCGACGCAGAGCTTCTGCTGAATGATTTCAATACCTCCATTTCCTACGAGATCCTGATCGACGGATGCCTCTCCGCAGGCGTTCCCATCTCCACCATCGGTATTCAGTCCCATCAGCATCAGGGCTACTGGGGAGAGGAGAAGTTAGAGCAGGTGCTTGAGAGATACGAGCACTTTGGTCTTCCCATCCACTTTACCGAGAATACACTGGTTTCCGGTCCCCTGGTTCCCCCCGAGATCGAGGACCTGAACGATTATCACTACGATGACGCCGAGCCCGATGCAGCACTGGAGGAGCGTCAGATGAAGGAGACCGAGGAGATGTACCGCATCCTCTTCGCACATCCTCAGGTACAGGCTATCACCGGCTGGGATTTCACCGACGGCGCATGGCTGAACGCACCCAGCGGCGTGCTTCACAAGGATAATTCTCCCAAGCCTGTCTACAACAGACTGATGGAGATGATCAAGGGCGAGTGGTGGACAGATACCGAGATCTGTACCGACGAAAACGGCTTCGTCTTAGCTTCCGGCTTCAAGGGCGATTATGTTCTTGAGAGCGCAGGCAAGATGGCATCACTCAAACTCACAGACGGTCTTTGCGAGCAGCAGATCGTTCTGAAGTAAGCAGAAAAAAATAAGTTTTTAACCGGTCGGCCGAAGTCTTTAGAGACTTTCGGTCGATCGTTCTGCGAGAAAGAATTTTTGACATAAGGACAGTCACATGAACAAGAAAAATATTACAAATATGACCGAGGGAAGCCCCGCAAGGCACATTATCCGCTTTGCGATCCCTCTGCTTATAGGCAACCTGTTCCAGCAGTTTTACAACCTGGTGGACTCCATGGTAGTGGGCAATTATGTGGGCAAGAACGCTCTGGCAGCCGTGGGAACCTGCGGCTCCATGAACTTTCTGTTCTTTTCCTTAAGCTCGGGTCTTGCCATCGGTATCGGCATCATCGTCAGCCAGTATTTCGGAGCGGGAGATGAGAAAAATGTGCGAAGCACCATCGCCAACTCCTTCTATGTACTTGGCGGCATGGGCATCATCGTCAGCATCTTCGGCATCCTGATCTGCCCGACGATCCTGCGCCTGTTATCTACCCCCGACCACATCATCGGGGATTCCATTACCTACATGAGAACTACCTGCCTAGGCATCGTGGCCATCGCTACCTACAACGGTGTGGCAGCCATCCTGCGTGCCCTGGGCGACTCCAAAACGCCCCTGTATTTCCTCATGTTGTCCAGCGTGATCAATGTGGTGCTGGATCTGACCTTCGTACTGCACTTTAACCTGGGTGTTATGGGTGTTGCGCTTGCCACCATCATCGCACAGGCGATCTCCGCAGTGACCAGTCTGATCTACGCCTGCAGGACCATGCCTTACTTTAAACTGACAAGAGACGAGCTTAGGCCTCACAAGGATATCATCTTAAAGTCCTTCAGACTGGGCGTTCCCGTAGCGCTGCAGAACTCCATGATCGCCATCTCCAGCATGGTGCTTCAGGGCGTTGTCAACAGCTTCGGCGAGGTCGTTATGGCAGCCTACACCATCACCAACCGAATCGAGCAGGTCATCCAGCAGCCCTACGGCTCCCTGGGTGCGGCGATCACCACCTACTCCGGACAGAACCTCGGTGCCAACAAGCCCGACCGTGTCCGCAAGGGCTTCCGTCAGGCGACCCTCATGGTGCTCGTCTTCAGCTTATGCATGATCCCCGTGGCATATCTGCTCGGTCCTAAGATCGTTGGACTCTTTGTCAAGGAGCAGGATGTTATCGCCATCGGCAGCCGCGCGCTGCGCATCACAAGCCTTACCTACTTCGGCCTCGGCATGATCTATGTGCCCAGAGCACTGCTTAACGGCTGCGGCGACACAGGCTTCTCCATGATCAACGGTGTCACCGAGGTTGCCTGCCGAATCATCTTTTCCCAGATCTTTATCAGGATCCCCGTGCTCGGCTACATGGCAGTGTGGCTCACCACCGGCGCAACCTGGACCACCACCGGCGTGGTATGCGTCCTGCGCTACTTAAGCGGCAAGTGGAAGACCAAGTCCATCGTCGGCAGGTAGCAGAAAGGGCTTTACTTTTCGCGCAAAAAGGTATATCATAACCTGTGAACTATCCCTGACAATATTGGTAAAACGTTGAAGAGAAACCGACCGGCAGAGGACAACAGAGAGGACCGCCCGTTTATCACGGTGCTGCAAGCGGTCTTGCCAGGAGCCGTTAAGGACCGTCTCCGAGTGGCTTTAATACAGCCCGGAAGCTCCCGTTACGAGTGAATGAGGTGGCAGACTTATGTGCTGCAACAAGGGTGGAACCGCGTATATTACGTCCCTTGCAATAGAGATATTGCAGGGGATTTTTTATTTTTCGAAAGGAGATCGGATATGAAGATCACATTGAAGGACGGCTCCGTGAAGGAGTACGCCGAGCAGAAGAGTGTTTACGAGATCGCGCTGGACATCAGCGAAGGTCTGGCAAGAGCGGCATGCTGCGGTCTGGTAAACGGTAAGGTAGTTGATTTGAGAGAGGTCATCTCTGAGGACTGCGAGCTGAGCATCTGCACAGCAGCCGACAAGGAGGGTCTGCAGACTCTTCGCCACACCACCTCTCATGTACTTGCAGAGGCAGTTAAGAATCTGTTCCCCGATGCCAAGCTGACCATCGGTCCTTCCATCGAGAACGGTTTTTACTATGATTTCGACCATGCGCCTTTCTCCAGAGAGGATCTGGACGCGCTGGAAGCAGAGATGAAGAAGATCATCAAGAAGGGTGCCAAGCTGGAGAAGTTCACACTTCCCCGCGAGGAGGCTATCAAGTTCATGGAGGAGAAGGGTGAGCCCTACAAGGTCGAGCTGATTCGCGATCTTCCCGAGGACGCTGAGATCTCCTTCTACAGCCAGGGTGATTTTGTGGACCTGTGCGCAGGCCCTCACCTTATGAGCACCAAGAATATCAAGGCATATAAGCTGACCTCCTCCTCAGGCGCTTACTGGAGAGGCAAGTCCGAGAATGCCATGCTGCAGAGAATCTACGGTACCGCCTTCAACAAGAAGGAGGAGCTGGAAGAGTATCTTGCTTACTGGGAGAACGTTAAGATGCGCGACCACAACAAGCTGGGCCGCGATATGGAGCTGTTTACCACCGTTGATGTTATCGGACAGGGTCTGCCTCTTCTGATGCCCAAGGGCGCTAAGATCATCCAGACCATGCAGCGCTGGATCGAGGATCTGGAGGATAACGAGTGGGGCTACATGCGCACCAAGACTCCTCTGATGGCGAAGAGCGACCTGTACAAGATCTCCGGTCACTGGGATCACTACAAGGACGGCATGTTCGTATTCGGCGACGAGGAGAAGGACAAGGAAGTATATGCACTTCGTCCCATGACCTGTCCTTTCCAGTACTATGTATATAAGGCAAGCCAGAAGTCATACCGTGACCTGCCTTGCAGATATTCCGAGACTTCTACTCTGTTCAGAGCAGAGGATTCCGGTGAGATGCACGGACTTACCAGAGTTCGTCAGTTCACCATTTCAGAAGGTCATCTGATTGTAAGACCCGACCAGATGGTAGAGGAGTTCAAGGGCTGTCTTGCACTTGCTAAGCACTGCCTGCAGACTCTCGGCGTTTACGAGGATGTAACCTTCAGACTTTCCAAGTGGGATCCCAACAACAGAGATAAGTACGAGGGAGACGCAGAGGTTTGGGAAGAGACCCAGGGTCACATCAGAGACATCCTTACCGAGCTGGAGATTCCTTTCTACGAGGCTGAGGGAGAGGCTGCTTTCTACGGACCTAAGGTTGATATCAACGCAAAGAATGTTTACGGCAAGGAAGATACCATGATTACTGTTCAGTGGGATGCACTGCTTGCTGCAAGATTTGGTATGTACTATGTAGACCAGAACGGTGATAAGGTTCGTCCTTA
>JAZULD010000128.1:0-14395 GCA_045643625.1 Acetatifactor sp.
ATTCGTGAAGATGCATGAAAAAGGCTATATCTACAAGGGTGCCCGCATGATCAACTGGTGTCCTGTTTGCAACACCTCCATCTCCGTTGCAGAGGTTGAGTACCAGGAGCAGGCCGGTCATTTCTGGCACATCAAGTATCCCCTCATCAATGAGGACGGCAGTGTAAGCACCACCGAGTTCCTTACTTTTGCTACCACCCGTCCCGAGACCATGCTGGGCGATACCGCTGTAGCAATTCATCCCGAGGATGACCGCTACAAGCACCTGATCGGCAGAAAGGTTCTTCTGCCCCTCATGAACAGAGAGATCCCCATCGTTACCGACACCTACGTTGAGAGAGAGTTCGGTACCGGTGTTGTTAAGATCACCCCCGCACATGACCCTAACGACTTTGAGGTCGGCAAGAGACATGATCTGCCCGTGATCAATGTTATGAACGACGACGCTACCATCAACAAGAACGGCGGCAAGTTTGAAGGCATGGGCCGTTACGAGGCTCGTAAAGCTATCGTTGAAGAGCTGGATGCTATGGGTCTGCTCGTTAAGGTCGAGGATTACTCCCACAATGTAGGTACCCACGATCGTTGTAAGACCACCATCGAGCCCATGGTAAAAGAGCAGTGGTTCGTTAAGATGGATGAGCTGATCAAGCCCGCTGCAGAGGCAGTTAAGAACGGCGACATCAAGCTGATCCCCGAGCGTCTCGACAAGATCTATTTCAACTGGACCGACAATATCCGCGACTGGTGTATCAGCCGTCAGCTCTGGTGGGGCCACAGAATCCCCGCATATTACTGCGCAGAGTGCGGTGAGGTAGTTGTTGCCAAGGAAGCACCCGCTGTATGTCCCAAGTGCGGCTGCACACATCTGACCCAGGATGAGGATACTCTGGATACCTGGTTCTCCTCCGCCCTCTGGCCTTTCGAGACCTTAGGCTGGCCCGAGATGACCGAGGATCTGAAGTACTTCTATCCCACAGATGTTCTTGTTACCGGTTACGACATCATCTTCTTCTGGGTTATCAGAATGATCTTCTCCGGCTTCGAGCAGATGGGTGAGAAGCCCTTCAAGACCGTTCTTTTCCACGGTCTGGTTCGCGACTCCCAGGGCCGCAAGATGAGTAAGTCTCTGGGCAACGGTATCGATCCCCTCGAGATCATCGACCAGTACGGTGCGGATGCTCTGCGTCTCACCCTGATCACCGGCAACGCACCCGGCAACGATATGAGATTCTATTACGAGCGTGTTGAGAACAGCCGTAATTTTGCCAACAAGGTATGGAATGCTTCCCGTTTCATCATGATGAACATGGAAGGCAAGGAGATCACCGACGATGCAGTTAAGGCTTTAGAGCCCGTTGATAAGTGGATCCTCTCCAAGTTAAACACCCTGATCGCTGACGTTACCTCCAATATGGAGCAGTTCGAGCTCGGTATTGCGGTACAGAAGGTCTACGACTTCATCTGGGATGAGTTCTGTGACTGGTACATCGAGATGGTTAAGCCCAGACTGTACAACTCCGACAATGCTGCAAGCCAGAATGCAGCTCTCTGGACCTTAAAGACCGTTCTGATCGACGCACTGAAGCTCTTACATCCTTACATGCCTTTCATCACTGAGGAGATCTTCTGCACTCTGCAGAACGAGGAAGAGTCCATCATGATCAGCAGCTGGCCCAAGTACTCCGAGGACAAGAACTTTGCCGCAGAGGAAGAGGCGATCGAGATGATCAAGGGCGCTGTTCGCGGTATCAGAAATGTCCGCAGCGAGATGAACGTAGCTCCCAGCCGTAAGGCAGCAGTTTACGTTGTGACCGAAGACGATACGATCGTACGCGTATTTGAGGAGGGCAAGCTTTTCTTCGCTTCCCTTGCTTATGCAAGCGACGTATTCGTTCAGAAGGATAAGGAGGGCATTGCTCAGGATGCGGTTTCCGTAGTAATTCCCGGCGCTACCATCTACATTCCTTTCGCACAGCTGGTTGACATCGCTCAGGAGATCGAGCGTCTGACCAAGGAGAAGAAGCGCCTTGAGGGCGAGCTTGCACGTGTAAACGGCATGCTGAGCAACGAGCGTTTCATGTCCAAGGCTCCCGAAGCCAAGATCGCCGAGGAGAGAGACAAGCTGACCAAGTATGCGCAGATGATGGAGCAGGTAACCGTTCGTTTGGAGCAGCTTCAGGCATAATGGAAAAAAGAAACATCACGACCTTTGAGGAGGCGGTGGACTACGTCTACGAGATCCCCCGCTTTACCACCAAAAATACTGTCGAGGATACCCGGGCGTTCTTGGAGCGCCTGGGCAGCCCCGATCTTAATATGAAGATCATCCACGTGGCAGGCACCAACGGCAAGGGCAGCGTGTGCGCTTACATGCGTTCCGTTCTTGAGAGTGCCGGAGAGAGGGTAGCTGTTTTTACCTCCCCTCATCTTGTGGATGTGAGAGAACGCTTCCTGATCGAGGGCAAGATGCCGGAGAAGGAAGAGTTTCTCGCGGCTTTTCACAAGGTGTATGACATCCTTGACTGGGAAGCACTGGCAAAAGGCGAGGGCTATCACCCCACCTTTTTTGAATTTATGTTCTTTATCGGCATGCTGCTGTTTGCGGACAGGGATCTTGATCACGTGATCTTAGAGACCGGTCTCGGCGGCAGACTGGATGCCACCAACTCCGTGCACAGGAAGGAGCTTGCGCTGATCACAAGGATCGGTCTGGACCACACGGAGTATCTGGGAGACACCCTTCCTGCCATTGCGGGAGAGAAGGCCGGCATTATGATGCAGGGCGTTCCCACCGTTTTTGCGGACAATGACGAGGAGTGCACGAAAGTTTTTCTTGCCCGTGCAAAAGAGCTTTCCTGCCCTGTTTATCCCGTGGGAAAAGAGGTCCGTACATTCCTGAAAAAGGGGAATAAAAGCATTGATTTTTCCCTTTGTTCTGATTATTATGATAGTATCGAGGTCACTGCGAACACCGGTGCGCTCTACCAGATGGAGAACATTGCGCTGGCAGTCCGCGGCATCGAAGTGATAGACACTGAGCACAGGATCACGAAGGAACAGATCGTAAGCGGTATCGCTGCATGTTCCTGGGCAGGCCGTATGGAGGAGGTCCTCCCCGAGGTCTACCTTGACGGTGCCCACAACGAAGACGGAATCGGAGCTTTTCTTGAGAGCGTTGCGGCCGATGGCTGGGACGGCAAGAGAACTCTGATCTTCAGTGCTGTAAGAGACAAGACATACAGGGAGATGCTGCATAAGCTTGCGTCTTCCGGATATTTTCATAAGATCGTCCTTGCTGCCATGCACTCCAAGAGAGGCGCATCCCTGCGCGAACTTGAGGAGGGACTTGCGGGCGTGGAGGGCCTTGGAAGCGACAAGTTTCCCCTGGCGCTCTGCGGCGATGTGAAGTCGG
Source organism: Acetatifactor sp. (assembly GCA_045643625.1). Taxonomy (GTDB): domain Bacteria; phylum Bacillota; class Clostridia; order Lachnospirales; family Lachnospiraceae; genus Acetatifactor. The sequence goes on from JAZULD010000128.1 coordinate 3,416, forward strand.
CAGTCAATGTAAGCCTGGCAAGACAGAAGCAGGATGAGCGTATCTACATCGCCGGAAGCCTCTACCTGGTGGGAGAGGTCAAGGAGATCCTGGCCGATCGTGCGGCCGCCGAAGGAGTACACTAACATGATCAATTTTGAGGAAGAACTGAAGAAATTTCACCCCAGCCTTGAGGTTGAGGATGCAGAGGAAGCCATCTACAATCAGGATCTGACCGATATGGCGGATCTGCTGGTGAAAATGATAAAAGAATCCGAAGAGAAGAAAGACAAGTAGGAGGAGCTGCATGTTTTGCTACAATTGTGGCTGCCAGTTATCGGAGCATGACTTCTGTACCGCATGCGGCGCGGATGTGTCCGTATACAAGAAGATCATGCACATCTCCAACATGTTTTACAACGACGGATTGGAGAAGGCCGGAGTCAGAGATCTCTCCGGTGCGATCAACAGTTTAAGGCAGAGTCTGAAGTTCAACAAGAATAATATCGAGGCACGTAATCTGTTGGGTCTTGTGTATTTCGAGACCGGTGAGGTGGTTGCCGCACTGAGCGAGTGGGTCATCAGCAAAAACCTGCGCGCCGAGAAGAATATCGCGGACACCTACATCAACATGATCCAGTCCAACGCTACCCGCCTGGACTCCATCAACCAGACCATCAAGAAATACAATCAGTCCCTGGCATACTGCCATCAGGACAGCAAGGACCTTGCGATCATTCAGCTGAAGAAGGTTCTCTCCCTGAATCCCAAGTTTATCCGTGCGCATCTTCTCCTTGCGCTGTTATACATCGACAGCGAGCAGTGGGAGCGCGCTCAGAGAGAACTGCAGAAGGTGCTTGCAATGGACTGCAACAATACCGCAGCCCTGCGCTACATGAAGGAGACCCAGCTGATGCTGACTCCCGAGGATCCTCAGAAGCATCCCGCCAAGCAGAAGAAGGAAGAGTCCGTGCGCTATCAGAGCGACAACGAGATCATCATCCAGCCTCTGAACATCAAAGAACCCAAGAGGGGCGGTTCCGTCTCTTTTGTCAATATTATTATCGGCCTTGCGATCGGCGCGGCGGCAGTTTATTTCCTTGCCGTTCCCGCAGCACAGAACGCTGCACGCGTCGAGGCCAACAAGTCTGTAGTGGAGATGGGCAACCAGCTGGATGCCAAGACCGCACAGCTCAACGAGGTGGAGGATACCCTGAAGGCGCTCCGCTCCGAGAATGAGACCCTGAAGGCAGACCTTGAGGGCTATGTAGGCACCGACGGCGCCATCGAGACCATGGACGAGGTCTTCCGCACCGTGACCGAGTACCTGAACGAGGGCGACCTTGAGAAGACCGCAGCAGGTCTTGAGAGCCTTGCCGAGAGCGTGGATATGGAGACTACCTCCGACACCTTCAGAGCGCTGTACGATGCACTTTTTGCCAAGGTTGCACCCGCGCTGGCACAGCAGAGCTACAAGGACGGCTATGCTGCATACACCTCCAATGATTTCGCAACTGCCATCGGCTTCCTTGAGAAGACCGTTCAGTACGACGAGACCAACGGTGACGCTCTGTACTATCTGGCACAGTCCTACCGCAGAAACAACGAGAAGGAGAAGGCTATCGAGGCGTACGACCGCGTCATTCAGCTGTTCCCCGACACTACCATCGCGGCAAATGCACAGAAGCGCAGAGACGATCTGAGCAGATAATATGATAAGAGGAATACAGGACCTGCAGTGAGAGCTGCAGGTCTTTTCTTGTTTTTTGGCGGAAAATCCGATATAATATAAAGGACTATGTAAACTGATTCAGAGGACGATACATGAGAAGAATTTACGATGATGATTTCGATCTTGACGACGTTTCGGAAGCGGAAAACGACGATTACGAGATCTATGACGCCGAGGATGACGCATATGATGCGGACGCAGACGATCTGCAGGATGCTCCGGGCATGACAGACCCGGTAAGACGATCTGCAGCTCTGCGCGCAGACGACAGTCAGGCAGAAAACGGTGCGGGAAAAGCCGGAACAGGGCGCGGCAATAAGAGTGCAGGTACACTTAAGAACGGCAGGAAAAACAGAGCCGGCAAAGGCCTGCTTGGAATGATCGGCCTGATCCTGCTCCTTCTGATCCTTGCGTATGCGGGACTGACGGCGTATTTTTACATGAGGGACAGAGCGAAGAACGCGGAAGGCGCGGACGAACTTGTCACCATGACAAGGGAGGAGCTCGATGAGCTTCTGACCAGGGAGCGCACTCTGGCTGCGGACGCAGCGGGACAGGAGCTTCTCTATACCCTTAAGAACCGCTTTGCGGAGGGCGATTCCACCGTGGCTGTGTTACGACAGCTCTACGATGAGGATCTGGTTCTTGCCAGCGACGGCAGGATCCGTTTTGTGCCCATCAGAGAGGACTTAAAGAAGCATCCCTATGATTTTGGCAACTGCATGAAGCTTGAAAACGGCGAGGTCCGCTACAGCGTGGACGGCAACGTGGTGTCCCACAAGGGCATCGACGTGTCCAAGCACCAGGGCAAGATCGACTGGCAGGCAGTGGCAGGCGACGGTGTGGAATTTGCCTTTATCAGGGCGGCGCTCCGCGGCTACGGCACCGGCAAGCTGGTGGAGGATGAGACCTTTGAGGACAATATCACGGGAGCCCTTGCGGCAGGCGTGAAGGTCGGCGTGTACGTGTTCAGCCAGGCGATCAACGAGGAGGAGGTTCGCGAGGAAGCGCAGCTCTTGCTTGACAAGATCGCACCCTACAAGGTGGAGTGCCCCGTGGTCATCGACGTGGAAAAAGTAAGCGGCGACGACGGCAGAATGAATCATTTAAGCGTAGAGGAGCGCACGAAGCTCACGAAGATCTTCTGTGAGGTCGTGAAGGCAGCAGGCTACCGCCCCATGATCTACCACAACATGGAGATGGGCGCGCTGATGCTTGAGCTCTCCGAGCTTGAGGAGTACGACAAGTGGTTTGCCTACTACAATTATGAGATGTATTACCCCTATGACTACAAGGTCTGGCAGTACAGCGAGAAGGGCAAGGTCGCAGGCATCAAGGAAACAGTGGACTTAAATATCAGTTTTGAACCCATCTGGGAATAAGGAGACAGCATGTACGACAGAAAACTGGAACTGAAAGACACATCACTCACCTACAAGAAGTCCTTCCGCTGGAACGAGCTTGCATACGAGGCGATCGAGCGCGCGTACCTTCGCGTGGAGGCAGTCAATGCAAGAATGTGCTGCGGTGTGGCCAACTTCGACATGCATTTCCTGATGTTGAAGCAAAAGGACGGTAAACTTGCCAAGATTCAATTTGAGAGAGGAGAGACCGTGGAGGAGATTCTTGCGAAGATCTCCGAGAAGAACGACAAGATCATTATCGGTTTTAACAAAAATGCTACCGCATAGAGAATAGAAAAGACACAGGAAAGGAAGACACAACATGAAAAAAGCATTGTTTATCGGAGGCACAGGTACCATCAGCTCCGGTATTACCAGGCAGCTTGCAGAGAATGAGGAGTGGGAATTATACCTCATCAACAGAGGCAACAGAAACGACACCCTGCCCGAGAATATCAAGACCATCGTTGTAGACATCAACGATGAGGCAGCAGTTCTTGAGAAGCTGGGCGACATGAAGTTCGACACCGTCTGCGATTTTATCGGTTTTGTACCCGCACAGCTTGAGAGAGATTATCGCCTCTTCAAGGGCAGAACCAAGCAGTTTATGTACATCAGCTCCGCATCCGCATATCAGAAGCCCGTTGCGGACTACCGCATCACCGAGGGTACTCCTCTTGCAAATGTATACTGGCAGTACTCCCGCAACAAGATCGACTGTGAGGCATATCTCATGAAGCTCTACCGCGAAGAAGGCTTCCCCGTTACCATCATCCGTCCCAGCCACACCTACAGCGAGCGCACCTTACCCATGGGCGTTAACGGCAGCAAGGGCGGCTACCAGGTGATCAAGCGTATGATGGAGGGCAAGCCCGTCATCATGCACGGCGACGGTACCAGCCTCTGGCACATGACCTTCAACAGCGATTTCGCTATGGGCTTTATCGGTCTTATGGCCAACACCCGTGCCATCGGTGAGGTTTACCAGATCACCGGCGACGAGACCCTGACCTGGAACCAGATCTACGCTACCATCGCCAACATCTTAGACGTTCCCTTCAAGCCCTACTATGTTGCTTCCGAGTTCCTCGCAGAGGTGGGCAAGCAGTATGACTTCAGAGGCGGCCTGCTTGGCGACAAGGCTCACAGTGTGGTATTTGACAATACCAAGTTGAAGAGAGCTGTTCCCGGTTTTGCTCCTCATGTCCGCTTTGAGCAGGGCATCAGAAAGACTATCGAGTACATTCTTTCTCATCCCGAGTGCCAGATGGAGGACCCTGAGTTCGACGCATGGTGCGACAAGCTGATCGACGCTTTAGAGGGCGCCAAGGCAGCAATGAACGCTTAAGCAAAGAGGTGGATCCAGATGGATATTTTTGAAATGCTTGCGTCCGGTGCAACCGGCAACAAGGTAAAAATTGCCTGCGTGGGCGACAGCATCACCTACGGCTTCGGCGTGGAGGATACAAGAGACCGGGACTCTTACCCCGCGATGTTGAACAGGATCCTCGGATCTGACTATCAGGTCCTGAATTACGGCTTGAACGGCAGGACCCTGACCCTTGCGGGCGACACCCCCTACATCAGGGAGGAGGAGTACCGCAGGTCCTTCTGGGACGAGCCCGATGTCTACATCTGCATGCTTGGAACCAACGATTCCAAGCCCTACAACTGGGATATCGAGGCATACGAGAAGGAACTTAAGGTCTTCCTTCGCAAGTACGCCGACACAGTGGGCGCAGACCGCGTCTACATGATGTTTCCTCCCAGGGCTTTCCCTGTGGACGGAGAGATCATCTACCATGTGAACAACGATCGCATCATCGCCTTGCAGCCCGTGATCAGACGTGTTGCGGAGAGCCTCGGCATTGCGGTGATCGACCTGTATTCCCTGACCGAGGATCACCCCGAATGGTTCGCCGACGGAGTGCATCCCAACAGAGCCGGCAACGAGCATATTTCGGCCCTTGTGGCGGAGAGTATCGGTCGTCCCGGCAAATTACATAAGCAGTAAAATACTTGTCCCCCCCATTCTATCAGTTTGGAGAAAATGCTTGCATTCCCGCCTTTCTGTGATACAATGAGGGGGACAATTGAATAGTGAGAGATTTATTTTACGAAGAGGAGAATTTACACTATGAAGAAGAGAATTTTTCTTACCCTTTTTCTGGCAATTCTGTTAATGACTGCACTGAGCGGATGCGCAGGCGGTACAAAGAAGTCTTCGGAGCATAAGTCCTCGAACCACGTTGTAGTAGGAATACAACAGGATGTTGATAGTCTTGACCCTCACAAAGCGACTGCGGCAGGAACGAAAGAGATTCTGTTTAACATTTTCGAAGGCTTGGTAAAGTCTGATGAGAATGGCAATTTAATGAATGCAGTGGCCAGTGATTATGTCGTATCCGACGATGGACTGACTTATACCTTCACCCTGCGTGATGGCATCAAGTTCCATAACGGTGAGGATGTAACGGTTGAAGACGTCAAGTATTCACTGGAGAGAGCGTCCGGATTACTGGATGGCACTGTACTCATTTCAAGTTTAAAGACACTGACAGGTGTCAATATTGTTGATGAGAATACGGTTTCGGTAACTGTGAGCAGTGCCAACACAGAGCTGATCTACAGCTTTGTGGCAGCTATCATTCCCCAGGGCAGTGGCGAGGATGAGGCAGGAGCACCCATTGGTACCGGACCTTTTTCTTTTGTATCCTATCAGCCCCAGGAGGGTATGGTCGTAGAGAAGTTTGCGGATTACTGGCAGAAAGGTCTTCCCAAGCTTGACAAGGTGACCTTCAAGATCGTTACCAATCCCGACACCGCACTTCTTGACTTAAAGGGCGGCTCCATCGATATCTACCCTTACCTTACCGACTCTCAGGCAGGCGAGTTAAAGAAGGATTTCCAGATCCTCTCCCAGGCAAGCGATGTTGTACAGGCACTGTTCTTAAACAATGCGACAGCACCTTTTGACGATGTGAGAGTAAGACAGGCGATCAATTACGCACTGGACAAGAAGACCATCAATGACTTCGTAGCAGGCGGCAACGGCGTACCCGTAAGCTCCGCAATGCTTCCCACCTTAAGAGACTTCTATGAGGACTTAAACGATGTTTACGGCCTTGACCAGAACATCGAAGAGGCTAAGAAGCTTCTGAAGGAGGCAGGTTACGAGAACGGTCTTGACATCGAGATCACCGTTCCTTCCAACTACGAGTTCCATATGCAGACCGCTGAGGTCGTTGTTGATGTACTTGCCAAGGCAGGCATCAATGCCAAGATCAACCCTGTAGAGTGGAACACCTGGTTAGATGAGGTCTACAACGGCCGCAAGTACCAGTCCACCATCTGCGGTATCACCTGCGACATGACTCCCGGATATCTGCTCAACAGATTCCAGACCGAGTCCCCCAAGAACTTCATCAACTTCAGCAACGCTGAGTACGATGAGGTATATTTAAAGGCTCAGGCAGCTTTAAATCTCACCGAGAAGGCTGAGTACTACAAGAGACTTCAGGAGATCCTTACCGAGGAAGCAGGAAGTGCTTTCATCCAGATCCCCCCTATCACTCTTGCAATGAATCCCGGTCTCACCGGTTACAAGTTCTACCCCATCTACGTTCAGGATATGAGCACCGTAGAGTGGAAGTAATTTTATAAAAAATAAGAGCCCAAGGCTCATAAGGAAGGAGGCGCAGCCATTGAAATTCATCGCAAAAAAAATCATCACTCTCATTATGACATTGTTCCTGGTTTCAGTGGCTGCCTTCGTCGCCTTCCAGATCATTCCCGGTGATGTTGTCACATCCATTCTGGGAACGGAGGCGACCCCCGAGAGGGAAGAGCAGCTCAGAGAAGAGCTGGGACTCAACGATCCCCCCGTTGTGCGCTACGTGCACTGGGCGGGAGGCGTAATGAAGGGCAATCTCGGCAGAAGCTACAGATATGCCAAAAACATGAATGAAATGATGCCGGTAGCGGAGCTTCTGGCCAACAAGCTGCCCGTAACTCTGACACTGGCAGCCATCTCTTTGCTGCTGATCGTCCTGATCTCGATCCCTCTGGGTGTGTTCTGGGCGAGAACGAACAGCAAATTCCTGGACGCCGCGCTTGGCGTCGTGACACAGACCTCCATGGCTGTGCCTTCTTTTTTCCTGGGAATATTGGTGACCTATCTGTTCGGTATCGTATTCCACTTCTTCCGTCCGGGCGGCTTTATCAGCTACCAGAAGGATGTCTGGGGCTTCCTCGGATACCTCTTTTTCCCGGCTGTCTCCGTAGCGATCCCCAAGATCGCCATGACTGCGAGATTCCTTCGCAACTCCATGCTCACGGAGATCGGTTCGGACTATGTGCGGACGGCATACAGCAAGGGCAGCAGCGAGCGCAGAGTCATGTACGGACACGTACTGCGCAATGCTCTGATGCCTGTAATTACCTTCCTTGGTATGATCATCGCGGAAATCGTTGCGGGAAGTATCGTTGTGGAGCAGGTCTTCGGACTGCCCGGTGTGGGACGACTGCTCATCAGCTCCATCTCCACCAGAGATTTTCCCGTAGTTGAAATATTGATCCTTTACATTACCTTCGTGGTAATCTTTGTTTACTTCCTGGTTGACATCCTCTACAGGGTGATCGACCCCAGAATCAGCAATAAGTAGTTTGGGAGAAACGCTTAATGAAGAGACTTGGCGCCATCAAATGGAATAAGTATCTGATAGCAGGGGCTGTTATGACAGGCCTTGCTGTTCTGCTGGCGCTCATCGGCTTCTTCTGGACGCCTCACAGCGTCACCGCCATGTCCCTGGCCGAGCGTTTTGACGGCCCCTCTTTCAGACATCTCTTCGGCACCGACAACTTCGGCAGAGATATTTTTTCAAGAGTCATGAAGGGACTGGGAACCACCATCCTGATCAGCTCCCTGGTAGTGCTCTTATCCGGCGCGGCAGGCATCGTGATCGGCGCGCTGACCGGCTATTTCGGCGGCATCGTGGACGAGGTGGTCATGAGATTTACGGACGCTGTCAACGGCTTCCCCAGCATTCTGTTAGCCCTTGTCATGATCTCCGTGCTCGGCAGCGGCAAGAGGAATCTGATCGCTTCTCTGGCCATCGTTTTTACCCCCAGCTTTATCAGAATCGTCCGCAGTGAGTTCATCAGACTGCGCGACGCAGACTATATTTCCAGAGCAAGACTCATGGGCGTCGGCAAAATGCGCATTCTCTTCGTGCATATCCTGCCCAATATCTTCTCTACCTTCTGGGTATCCGTGATGATCGGCTTCAACAATGCCATCCTTGCGGAGTCCGGAATGAGTTACCTCGGTATCGGTGTGCTTCCTCCCGATGCCAGTCTCGGCATGATGCTCTCTGACGCACAGGGCTACTTAATGTCAGCGCCCTGGTACGCACTGGCTCCCGGACTGTCCATCGTGTGGGTGGTACTTGGCTTCTCGCTTCTTAGCGAGGGAATCAGGAGGGCGACGCAGTGATCAGGATCGAGAATCTGTCCGTAGCCTTCGACGGTACGGAAGTAGTAAAAAATGTGGATCTCTCCATCGCAGACGGTGAGATCTTGGGCGTAGTAGGCGAATCAGGCTCCGGCAAGTCCGTGACGGCGCTGACCCTCATGGGTCTGGTGGCCAAGACCGCGGACATCACCTCCGGCAGGATCCTCTACGACGATACAGTGCTTGCAGAGGCAGGCAAGCCCAGGAACAAGGAACTCTTACGTTCCTTCCAGGGCGATCAGATGTCCATGGTCTTCCAGGAGCCCATGACTTCTTTAAATCCCACCATCCGTGTGGGTAAGCAGGTGGAGGAGATGCTCATTCTCCACAAGCCCGAAAAGATGCCAGAACAGCGCAGGGAGGCAGTTCTTGCCGCTCTTGCAAGCGTGGGTCTTAAGGATGTTGAGAATGTTTACACAAGCTATCCTCATCAGCTCTCGGGCGGTATGAGACAGCGTGTCATGATCGCCATGGCGGTGATCCTGCACCCCGGTCTTGTCATCGCGGACGAGCCCACCACAGCGCTTGACGTGCGCATTCAGAACCAGATCATCACCCTTCTCGGTGAGATCAACAAGCAGGAAAAAAATGCAATGATCTTCATCACTCACGATCTGAACCTGGCGAGACGCCTCTGCGACCGTATTGCGGTCATGCAGCGCGGCCGCGTGGTAGAGATCGGTGATACAGAGACCATTTTTACCGCTCCGAAAGAGGAGTATACCAAAATGCTCATGAATGCGGTGCCCTCAAGACTCAAGCCCAGAGCATCCATCAGAGAGCGACTTTCAGACAAGATCGACAGAGCAGACGACTGCATCCTTGAGGTCAGAGACTTAAATGTCTACTACAAGGACGGAAGCAACAGCCTGTTTGCAGGCAACCGCAGACACCGCGTGGTGGAGAATGCAACCTTCGACTTAAGACGTGGAGAAGTCCTCGGACTGGTGGGAGAGAGCGGCTGCGGCAAGACCTCCTTAAGCAAGGCACTGCTCGGTATGAACAAGGACATCGAGGGCACTGTGATCCACCATTCCAACAACCCTCAGATGATCTTCCAGGACCCTTATTCCAGCCTGAATCCGACCAAGACCATCGGCTGGCTTCTGCAGGAGCCCCTGCGTGCCATGGAGCGCATGAACAAAAGCACTGCCATGACGGAAGCGGACCGCAAGGCGGCAGCCTATGAGATGCTTCGCAAGGTAGGCATGGGTGAGGAGTATTTTGACAGAAGACCCTCCCAGCTCTCCGGCGGACAGCGCCAGAGGATCAGTATCGCCCAGGCACTCATCACACGCCCCGGCTTCGTGGTTGCGGATGAGCCCGTATCTGCGCTGGATGTAACGATCCAGGCCCAGATCATGGAGCTGATGCAGAAGCTGCAGGAGGAGATGCAGCTGTCCTATCTTTTTATCTCCCACGACATCAACGTGGTCTACCAGATGAGTGACAGGATCATGGTCATGAAGGACGGTAAGATCATCGAGATCGGCGAGACGGAAGAGATATTCAACCACCCGAGAGAAGACTACACCAAGCTTCTTCTGCAGGGTTAAGGCCTTACGGAAAAAAGTACTTTTCCTTCGGGCAGAATAATGGTATGATAATGTATTATAGTCCGACAGGACAAATACATTGACCTCCGTAAGGGGGCAGGATTGGAGACAAAATGGACAAGATTATTTTGACCGGCGACAGACCCACAGGAAGATTGCACGTAGGCCACTATGTAGGTTCCCTGCGCAGACGTGTGGAGCTGCAGAACTCCGGAGAATATAAGAAGACCTTTATCATGATCGCCGATGCACAGGCGCTCACCGACAATATCGAGAATCCCGAGAAGGTTCGTCAGAACATCATCGAGGTAGCGCTGGACTACATGTCCTGCGGTCTCGACCCCGCTAAGTCTACCCTGTTTATTCAGTCCCAGATCTCCGAGCTGTGCGAGCTCACCTTCTACTACATGGATCTGGTAACCGTATCCAGACTGCAGCGCAATCCCACCGTTAAGAGTGAGATCCAGATGCGTAATTTCGAAGCCAGCATTCCCGTAGGTTTCTTTACCTACCCTATCAGCCAGGCAGCAGACATCACCGCTTTCAAGGCGACTACCGTTCCCGTAGGCGGCGACCAGCTTCCCATGATCGAGCAGACCAGAGAGATCGTTCACAAGTTCAACACTGTTTACCGGCCCGTTCTGGTTGAGCCCACTGCACTGCTACCCGAGAACGAGGCATGTCAGAGACTGCCCGGTATCGACGGCAAGGCGAAGATGAGCAAGTCCCTCGGCAACTGCATCTATCTTGCAGACAGTGCCGATGAGGTACGCACCAAGATCATGAGCATGTACACCG
>JAZULD010000129.1:0-2996 GCA_045643625.1 Acetatifactor sp.
TCCGGCGGACAGAAGCAGTGCGTGTCCATGGCAGGCATTCTGGTGGACGACGTAGACCTGTTATTGTTTGACGAGCCCCTGGCCAACTTGGACCCGGCCACCGGCAAAAAAGCGATCGAACTCATCGACGAGCTGCAGCGCACCACAGGCGCGGCCGTCGTTATCATAGAGCACAGACTGGAGGACGTGCTCCACAGATCCGTGGACCGTATCGTCCTGATGGGCGCGGGCAGGATCCTTGCGGACACCACCCCCGACGAGCTTCTGTGCAGCGATATCTTAGAACAAAACGGTATTCGTGAGCCCCTTTATATCACCGCGCTGAAGTACGCAGGTGTTGCGCTCACACCCGATAAGAAGCCCTCATCCCTTGAGACACTTACCCTCACCGATGAGGATAAAAAAATGGTAAGAGCCTGGTACGAGAAGGCACCCGCAGGGGAGAAGATCCCTGACAGGGAAACACTTTTTACCGCAGAGAAGATCAATTTCAGCTACGAGGAAGGACGCCCCATCCTGCGCGACATCGACATTAAGGTGGACAAGGGTGAGATGCTTGCGGTGGTCGGCACAAACGGCGCCGGCAAGTCCACTTTCTCCAAGGTGATCTGCGGTTTTGTACGAGAAAATTCAGGCCGTCTCACCTTCCGCGGCGAGGACTTAAGCGCCCTTTCCATCAAGGAGAGAGCGGACCGCATCGGCTATGTCATGCAGAACCCCAACCAGATGATCTCCAAGGTCATGATCATGGAAGAGGTGAGCCTTGGCCTTAAAGTGCGCGGCGTGCCTCGGGACGAAATTGACAGGAAGGTTGAGAATGCCCTGAAGATCTGCGGTCTGTGGCCCTTCAGAAGCTGGCCGATCTCAGCGCTTAGCTTCGGCCAGAAGAAGCGCGTTACCATCGCGTCCATTCTTGCACTGGACCCCGAGATGATCATCTTAGACGAGCCCACAGCGGGCCAGGATTACCGTCATTACACGGAGATCATGGAGTTCCTCTTAAAACTCAACAAGCAGGGCTTTACCGTGGTGATGATCACCCACGATATGCATCTGATGTTAGAGTACGCGGAGAGGGCAGTGGTGTTCTCGGGCGGCAGAGTGATCGCGGACGCATCCGGCGCTGAGGTGCTGACAAGCCCCGAGATCATTGAGAAGGCAAGCCTGAAGGAGACCTCACTCTACAACCTGTCACTTGCCTGCGGCATCGACGATCCTTCCGATTTCGCCAAGCGTTTTATTGACTACGAGAGAAAGGAGATCCGTCGTGAACAATCTGTTTAATTATATTGACCGACCCTCTCCGATCCATCGCCTGACAGGCGCAACCAAGTTCCTCTGCCTCCTGCTCTGGAGCTTTGCGGCCATGTCCACCTACGACACTCGCATGCTTGCAGTGCTTGCGGTCTTCAGTCTGGTGCTTCTTCGCATCTCGAAGATCGGCTGGCGCGATGTGTCCTTTATGATCGGTTTTACCGCAGCATTCCTCATCATGAACAATGTGATGGTATATATTTTCTCTCCCCAGCACGGCACTACGATCTACGGAACGGTCCATTATCTCTTCGGACTTTCCGGCAAGTACGCGCCCACTGCGGAGCAGCTTTTTTACCATCTGAACATGCTGCTTAAGTACCTTGCGACTATCCCTATCGTGCTGTTGTTCGTCTGCACCACCAACCCCAGTGAGTTTGCGGCCAGTCTGAACAAGCTGGGCGTCAAGTACTCCGTGGCTTACGCGGTGGCGCTGGCGCTTCGCTACATCCCCGATGTGCAGAAGGAGTATCACGAGATCTCCCAGGCTCAGCAGGCCCGCGGCATCGAGATGAGCAGCAAGGCAAGTGTTGTGAAGCGTCTGAAGGCCATCAGTTCCATTCTGGTGCCCCTGATCCTCTCCAGCATGAGCCAGATCGAGGTCATCTCCAACGCTATGGAGCTTCGCGGCTTCGGCAAGCACAAAAAGCGCACCTGGTACAGAGCCAGAAATTTCCGCGCCGCAGACATTATCTGCATCGTTGTGTGTGTGCTGATGATCGCGGTCGCAATGTTGTTGAATTATCTGAACGGAAGTCGTTTTTACAATCCGTTTGTGTAGAATGTAAGTATTATTTCGGCGGAATTTATGCCCGCATGTCTGAAAATTAAGTCACAATTCTGAAAGGAGTAGTAATCATGCTGCCCATCCTTGCAATCACCGCAGGAGATCCTGCGGGCTCAGGTCCCGAGATCACCTGTCTCGCCCTGATGCACGAAGAGGTTTATTCCATGTGCCGTCCTCTGATCATCGGAGATCCCTGCGTCATGCAGCGCGCCCTGGAATATACAGGTCTCACCGATAAGATCACCGTTCACGCCGTTGCTTCTCCCGAGGAGGGAATCTATGAGTACGGCACCATGGACGTGTACGATATGAAGCAGTTTGACAATGCAGAAGACGTGCAGATCGGCACCATCAATGCCGCTGCCGGCGAGGCTGCTTTTCAGTATGTTGTGAAGGCCATCGACCTTGCCATGAAGGGTGAGGCGGACGGAACCGTCACCAACGCGATCAGCAAGGAGGCCATCAATCTGGCCGGCCATCATTACTCCGGTCACACCGAGATCTACGCCGATTACACCGGCACCCGCAAGTATTGCATGATGCTTGCCCACGGAGACTTCCGCGTGACTCATGTTTCCACTCATGTCTCCTTGCGTGAGGCCTGCGACCGCTGCAAAAAAGACCGTATTTTGGAGGTCATTCGCTTATCAGATGCAGTCTGCAGGGAGCTTGGCATCGCATCGCCTAAGGTTGCGGTTGCCGGCTTAAATCCTCACTGCGGTGAGCACGGTATGTTCGGCACCGAGGAGATCGAAGAGATCAGTCCCGCCATCGAGGCAGCCAAGGCAGAGGGCATCAATGCCATCGGTCCCTGTCCTCCCGACACCGTCTTTTCTCAGGCGGCAGGCGGCTGGTACGACATCGTGGTCTGCATGTACCATGACCAGGGTCACAT
>JAZULD010000130.1:0-4737 GCA_045643625.1 Acetatifactor sp.
CGCGCGCGGTTTCATAATATCTCCTGCGTTTACGTAATCTCGCCCGTGGTTCTGCGGCCTCGCTTGCTGTCGGCTTACGTTACACCTGCAGGAAACGCTCTGCGATATCAATGATCTCCTTCTTGTCCTCATCGGTTAAGACGCCGGTGGAGTCGATCCTTGCGACAAGAGAGGAATGTTCTCTGTGGAAGTGTTCTAACAGTGCCTTCACCTTGCCCGAGATCTGAGACAGTTCGAATCTTGTGAAGAGCTTCTGCATGGCGGTGATCAGCAGAATGACCTGCTCCGCCTGGCTGTAGGGTGCAAACTGCTCCTGGCGCAGGAGGCGCATCAGTCCCTGACCGTAGCGGATCTGCTGCTTGGTTGCCTCGTCAAGGTCGCTGGAAAACTGTGTAAATACCTCCATCTCACGGTTCTGTGCCAGGTCAAGACGCAGTGCCCCCACGGCCTTTCTCATGGCCTTGGTCTGGGCTGCGCTGCCCACACGGGACACGGACAGACCCACGTTGACTGCGGGACGCTGGCCGGAGAAGAACAGGTCCTCCTCTAAGAAGATCTGACCGTCTGTGATGGAGATGATGTTGGTGGGGATATATGCGGATACATCGCCCGCCTGGGTCTCTACGATGGGCAGTGCGGTCATGGAGCCGCCGCCCTTTTCCTCGCTTAAGTGTGCGCTTCTTTCCAATAATCTGGAGTGCAGGTAAAAGACGTCGCCGGGGTATGCCTCACGGCCGGGTGCTCTGTCAAGCAGGAGGCTGATGGTTCTGTAAGCCACAGCGTGCTTGGAGAGGTCGTCGTAGACGATGAGCACGTCCTTGCCCTTCTCCATAAAATATTCGCCCAGCGCGGTTCCCGCATAGGGAGCCAGATAGCGGGCAGGGGCTGCATCGGCTGCCGAAGCATTGACGATGATGGTGTAGTCCATTGCGCCCTTTTTCTTCAGTGTGCCTGCGATCTGTGCCACGGTGCTGGCCTTCTGGCCGATGGCAACGTAGATGCAGACAACATCCTTGTCCTTCTGGTTTACGATGGTATCGAGAGCGATCGCGGTCTTACCGGTCTGACGGTCGCCGATGATGAGCTCACGCTGGCCGCGGCCGATGGGGAACATGGAATCGATGGTCAGGATTCCGGTCTCCATGGGGGTGTCCACAGGGGCTCTGTCGATGATGCCGGGTGCGGGATGCTCGATGCGGCGCTGCTCCACGGACTTGATGCTTCCAAGACCGTCCACAGGGGCTCCCAGAGCGTTTACAACGCGTCCTAAGAAGGCATCGCCTACAGGAATGCCTGCGGTCTTATTGGTACGCTTTACGAGGCTTCCCTCGCTGATCTCGGAGTCGTCGTCAAAGAGGATACAGCCCACCTCATTGGGGCGCAGGTCAAGCGCCATACCGCGGATGCCTGACTCAAAGACCAGGATCTCGCCGTAAGTTACGCCGCCGATACCGGAGACGATGGCGATACCGTCGCCCACGGAGAGCACGGTACCGATCTCGCTGAAGTTGGTGGTAGGCTCCCAGGCCTCCACATTTTCCCTGATCAGGGAGATGATATTGTCGGCGCCCGCAGCGTTCACTGAGCGCATGCGCTCCTTGAACTGCCTGAAGCGGCCCTTATTGTTCCAGTCGTAAACATCGTCGTCTACCGTCAGTCTGAATCCGCCGGGATAGTCCTCGGAATACTTCCAGATCAGCGCGATGTTTGCCTGATATCTTTTGTTAAGGAATTCGATAAAGCGCTTCTCCTGTGCGGGATCGGGCGCAGTCTTCGAATATAAAACAGCACTAGTGATCATTGTCCGCTCCATCTCGTTCTACCTGGTCTAAGAAGCTGTCGAAGCTTGCCTTCACGTCCTCGCCGCCCTTGACGATCTTCTCGGTGGCCTTGGTCAGAAGGTCTGTCAGCTCGCCTCTTGCGTTGACCAACATCTTCTTATGCTCCTCAACGGCACGGTTGCGGGCGTTCTGCAGGATCTGCTCGCCCTCGCTTCGTGCACTCTTTAAGATCTCTTCCTTCTCCTTCAGCGCCTCGGAGTCTGCGGTGGTTCTGATGACCTGCGCCTCCTCTTCCGCTGCGCGGAGCTTCTGCTCGTACTCTGCTCTCATTTTCTCTGCTTCGGCGAGCTTTAAATTAGTCTCGTCGTCCAGCGCCTTATAGTGGTTCTCTCTTTTTGCCATAAAGTCCTTTACAGGCTTGTACAGCAGGAAATACAGGGCACCGAACAGGATGACAAAATTCAGTAAATGCAGCAGGATCTGCTGCCAGTCGATATTAAGGGGTACTCCCATCGCTGTCTCCTCCTACAGTACGAAAATGATCATGATAACAGCAAGCAGTGCGTAGATGATAGCGGTCTCGATGAATACCAGACCGAGCATCAGAGTGGTTCTGATGTTGCCTTCTGCTTCGGGCTGACGAGCGATGCTCTCGGAGGACTTGGCAACTGCAAGACCCATTGCTACTGCGCCGCCGCATGCCGCAAGGCCGATTGCGATGGCTGCTGCGATAGCCTTGCCTGAGGTATCGGTGAGTCCGCCGACTTCAACCTCTTCCTCGATCGCGGTCTCATCTGCTGCCGCATAGGTCTTCACAGGGCTCATCAGGGTCATGCCTACCATAAAAAGTGCGATTGCGATTACGAAGTTCTTCATCATTTTTCTCATATTATTCAACCTCCAAAGTCTTTTTCTTTCTCTTGGTATATTTGCGGTCTTTTGCCTCGGTCTGCTCCGACACCTCTCCGTAGAAAAGAGTGGTCAGCATGGTGAGAACGTAGGCCTGGATCAGTGCGTGGAGCAGTGTAAAGAGCACACCCACGATCACGGGAAGCACGAAACTCAGTGCCATGTAGTAGTACACAAGCTCTGTGACAAGGGCGCCGCTAAGCAGTGCGCCGAAGAGTCGGAAGCTCATGGAGATTGGGAGCGAGAACTCCTGCAGAGTCTTGCCGATACCCTTTGCTCCGTTGCTCGCGATTCCTCCCGAGAGGATGACCAGATAACTTAAGACACCCATCATGATGGCGCCGTTGATGTCCGACAGGGGCGCCGGCAGGGATACGGGAGCTCCGCCCGTACACATCACCTGGAAGCCGAACAGCTCAAACAGGGTTCCCACGAAGATGTACGCGCCCGCCGCGAAGACGTATGCTCCCAGGAAGGAGTTGCGGTGGGGGCTGTTGCCCCTGGCCAGCTTGTCAAACATGCCCACGGCCTCCTCCAGAAGCATCTGGAATCTGCCGGGCACCATGGTGAATTTCGGGATCACAAATATTCGCACGATGACTGCAAACAGGATCAATATGCATGACACGGTAAATGCCGCCACAAGTCCGGGGTTCACCGCTCCCAGCACCGGGAACCTCACCCGCATGCTCTCATGGAGCACGGCGTCCTTCATGGTCTCGCCGATGGTCTCATGCCGCTCGCCCGGACCCAGTATGAAGATTCCGGCAAGCAGGACCGCGATCAGCACGAGGAAGATCACGGCACTTACGATCTTTCTTTTTTTGCTCATAGTATTCTCTTCTTTCTCGCAAAAGTACTAAAAAAATTTACTGACAATTGTACCACTTGTACAAAAAAAGTACAACCTTTCATACAAAAAAAGAGTACCCGATGTGGGTACTCCTTTGTACGGTGCCATTATATGCCCGCTTATTTCTGCTGTCAACCGTAAGTTATCTGCCGGTCAACTGCTCAAAGGTCACGCCGTACTTCTCGGCGATGTCTCTTGCGTGGGACAGACCTGTGGGAGGTGCCTCGACCACCCTGTAGCTGCGCTCGCCGCCTTCGGATCGCATCACGAGAGATGCAACGCCCGCACCCTCGCCGGTGCGCAGAGTCTCCTCGCTTCCAAGCTTGTGCATGTGGGTGTTGTAGATGGTGCGGATACCCTTCTTGCGCAGGGCTCTGACCGCATCCAGGGCGATGTAGTAGCCCTCCTCGTAGGAGGTGGTGGAGAAGGTCTCGTTTAAGAGGATCAGGCTCTCGGGAGCCGCATCCTCGTACATTTTCTTAAAGCGGATACACTCCTCACCCAGTCGTCCGAGATCCATGGTCTTGTCCTCGTCCGCAGGGAAGTGTGTAAAAATATTGTCCACGGGTCGGTAGGTAAAGCTCGTTCCGGGAACTCTGATGCCCGACTGTGCCATGACAAAAGCCTGTCCCACAGCCTGGGTCAGGGTGGTCTTGCCGCCGCGGTTTGCGCCGGTCAGGATGAGGATGGTATGTGCATCGTCAAAAGTGATGGTGTTGTCCACGATATCTGCAGCCTGCATTTTGCCTTCGAGGGCTGCCAGAGCCAGCTTCATGTTGTAGAAGCCCTCGGCCTTGCAGTAGGGAATCTTCGATGCATTGCTGCCTGCAGAGATCTCACGTGCAGCGTCTGCGGCAAAATCGTCGCCTGAGTTCCGGGCGCCTGCCGCTGCGGGGCTCGTTCCGCACGCTTCAGCGATCACGGGTCTTGTGAACCTAAGTCCCAGCCCCTCCAGTTTGTTGAGCAGCTCGGACCAGCGCACATAGTACATCAGCTCCGGGATCAGTCCGGACATCTCGGTGATGTCGGTCTTGGCATGCTTGCTCACCACCTCGGTCAGCTTCTTGCTGGTGCGGGATACCATCTGGGCAATAATGCTCTCCAGATACTGCATTACGCTCTCATCGCTCTCGCCGGGAAGGGTGCCGCCCATGGTGCGTCTGATCAGTCCGGGCGCGAATTCGGGCATGGCCA
>JAZULD010000131.1:0-2729 GCA_045643625.1 Acetatifactor sp.
CGGACGAATGTAACGAAAAATACAGCGGCGGTGACGCTGTGGGATTCCTTAAAGCACAGAACGCATGATACGCAGAGAAAATGGACCGCAGACGAGGATAACACCTTTGAGGAAGAGTACGTGGCAGAATATGTGCGTGCAGCCTTCGGTGGGAAGAAGGAGGCTCCGGCTAAGGAGCTGATTCCCGTGCCGGAGACCCTGATCAGGGCGCCCGAGTTTACCCTGAGGGGGTACCGGCTTTCTGATACAGTGTCGGTCTTTGCTGCAGAGCAGCGCTTCGAGAAGGGCAGGGCTGTGACCTGTATTTATTATGACAGTGACGATGCGGATGCCTATGAGACCACACAGATCGACCTCCCCGGCAAGTTCCCGAAGGAGAATGCGGGGGATATGCAGATCCTTATTGTGGATGGCAGTGACGGCACGGTGAAAAGTTATGCAGCCATCGGCGAAGGCATTTATGACAGCGGCAGCAGGTTCTATGATCTTGACGAGAGGCTGCTTCTGTGGACCAGAAATGTGACAGACGGTTCCCGCCACGCATTCCTTGTGTGGGAAGAGGGCAAGGTCGCCATGATCATTGACACCGGCGGAAGCTCCTACAGTATCGGTCCGGATGATGTGGAGAGTGGTATTCAGACTTATATTTACAGATTTGACGAGCCCGTGGAGTTTGAAGATTTGTTGCTTTATTAGGGGGAGGCGTTTCCTGTTGACAGAAGCATGATAGTTCGTTATGATAAAAATGATTTAATTGCATTCAATTAAATGCAGGCTCAGAAAGATCAAATCGTATGATGACCGAATAATAAGAAAATCGCCCAAAAAACGATCGCCCGGAAGAAACGAACAGCAAATCGTAGAAAACAGCAGACAACAGGAGACAACGAATGAACAACGATAATTTCGATCTGCAGAAATACCTGACTAAGGGTGTTGAGAATATTGTAAAGGGAGCCATCAAGGCGACTCTGACAGACCCCAAGGAGAGTCTTTTTATGGCGCAGTATGCGCTGGCAAGTAAGGCGGCAAGCGCAAGAAGAGCAGCGCTTAAAGAGCAGGGAGAGGAGATCCCTCCTTTCCTGATCGCAAGTATTACCAGTAGCTGCAACCTGCACTGCGCGGGCTGCTATTCCAGAGCCAACCACGCCTGCAATGATGAGGCACCTGTGCAGCAGCTTAGCGGCGAAGAGTGGAAGAGGATCTTTCTTGAGGCGAAGGATCTTGGCATCGGTTTTGTCCTGCTGGCCGGCGGTGAGCCCCTGCTTCGCATGGATGTCATCGAGGAGGCTGCTACCGTACCTGAGATCCTGTTCCCTATTTTTACCAACGGAACCATGATCGGTGACGTGTACCTTGACCTGTTCAAGAAATACCGTAACCTTGTGCCCGTACTCAGCATTGAGGGCCATGAGGAGAAGACCGACGACAGACGAGGCGCCGGTATGTACAAGAGACTCACAGACGCCATGGAGCTTATGAGAGAGAATAAGGTATTATTCGGTGCGTCCGTCACCGTGACCACCGAGAACCTGGAGGAGGTCACCTCCGACGCGTTTATTCAGACCATGAAGGAGAGCGGCGCCAAGGTCGTATTTTACATTGAGTTTGTTCCCGTAACTCCCGAGGCAGAGCATCTTGCGCCCGGCGATGCGGAGAGAGCATATTTGAAGGAGCGTCTGGCAGAGCTTCGAAGCACCGACGAGGACCTTGTTTTCGTGTCCTTCCCCGGCGATGAGAAGTCATCCGGCGGCTGTCTGGCAGCAGGCAGGGGCTTCTTCCACATCAATTCTCACGGAGGAGCGGAGCCCTGTCCCTTCTCACCTTATTCCGATATCAGCGTGAAGGATACCTCCATCAGAGAGGCGCTGCATTCCGGACTGTTTGAGAAACTGCGTACCGGCGGAGCACTTCTTGAGGACCACGCAGGCGGCTGTGTTCTGTTTGAGCGCAGGGAGACTGTGGAAGAGTTTATGAAGAACTAATTTTGAGGCGGCACAGTCTCTGTGCAGTAAAGTTTCACTATACAAAACGGCCCTGATATGGTAACCTATAAGTTGCCGTATTAGGGCTTTTTGATGCTTGAAAAAAGCATGTGAGAGGACATACGCGGCAGCATTTTTTTGAAAAAACCTGAAATAAAGGAGAAACATAGAATCATGAAATTAGGTATCGTGGGCCTGCCCAACGTAGGCAAAAGTACCCTGTTCAACTCCCTGACCAAGGCAGGCGCCGAGTCAGCCAACTACCCCTTCTGTACCATCGACCCCAACGTTGGTATCGTTGCGGTTCCCGATGAGAGAATCAAGCTTCTGGGCGAGATGTACAACTCCAAGAAGGTGACTCCCGCAGTCATCGAGTTCGTTGACATCGCAGGTCTGGTTAAGGGCGCAAGCAAGGGCGAAGGCTTAGGCAACCAGTTCTTAAGCAATATCCGTGAGGTCGACGCAGTTGTACATGTTGTACGCTGTTTTGAGGACTCCAATGTCATCCACGTTGACGGCAGCGTAAATCCTTTGAGAGATATCGAGACCATCAATCTTGAGCTGATCTTCTCCGATCTTGAGATCCTGGAGAGAAGACAGAGCAAGGTCGTTAAGGCAGCAAGAATGGACAAGACCATGGCGAAGGAGGAGGTCCTTCTTGAGAGGATCGTGGCTCATCTTGAGAGCGGTAAGCCCGCCAAGACCATGGAGCTTGAGGATGAGGACGAGATCGAGCTGATGAAG
>JAZULD010000132.1:0-5056 GCA_045643625.1 Acetatifactor sp.
CCTGTCGTAGAGATTCTCCGCCACATTGATGATCTGATAATCGCTCTCAGGCGTCGCACCGATGATCATCTGGGTAGACTGTCCTCCGGGAACGAATCTGGGCGCGTGGCGGTAAAGAGCCACCTCGTTCTTATTCACATCGATGCCGTTCTGGATCTGGCGCATGGGCGTCAGGATCGTCTTGCGGTGCTTGTTGGGCGCAAGACTCTTCAGTCCCTCCGCAGTGGGCAGTTCCAGATTAACGCTCATGCGGTCCACCAGAAAGCCCGTGGCACGGATCACCTCGGCATCCGCACCGGGGATGGCCTTCACATGAATATACCCGTTAAAACCGTAGGTCTTGCGCAGCAGAAAGACCGTGCGGTAGATCAGTTCCATGGTAAATGTAGGATCGATCAGCACGCCGGAGCTAAGAAAAAGTCCCTCGATGTAATTCCTCCGGTAAAACTGCATGGTCAGCGTGCAGATCTCCTCCGGGGTAAAGGTAGCCCTGGGAACATCATTGCTCGCCCGATTCAGGCAATACTTGCAGTCGTAGGCGCACTCGTTGCTTAAGAGGATCTTCAGCAGGGAAATGCATCTTCCGTCGCTTGCAAAGCTGTGACAGATGCCGGACTGCACGCAGTTGCCCATAGAACGGCCGTCTCCCTGCCGCTCCACGCCGCTGGAGGTGCAGGCAGCATCATACTTGGCAGCGTCCGCAAGAATGCCAAGCTTCGCCTCAAGGCTCATATTCTCCTTCCCCATCAGATAATCCATGTCTCTCTCCTCAACATCTCGAACATATGTTCTATATTATCATAAAAACAGGGACGAGGCAACCCCTTGGAGAATCTTTTTTTACTGCGAAAACAGCCTTCTCATCCTGTAAAAAAAACTTGCAAAATCACGAAAAAAGCGGTTTAATAGAACATATAAAATTTCGAAAGCAGGACAATAATATGGCAAAATGTTATATTCCCGACGGATATAAATCCGAGCTTAGTCTGTACGAAACTCAGATCGCCATCAAGACTGTAAAGGACTTTTTCCTTTCCATGCTGACTGAGCGTCTGAATCTTCTGCGCGTTTCCGCGCCTCTTTTCGTTGACCCCGTGTCCGGTCTGAATGACAACTTAAACGGTATCGAGCGTCCCGTAACCTTCAACATGAAGTATGATGAGGGCTGCACCGCCGAGATCGTTCACTCTCTTGCCAAGTGGAAGAGATACGCTCTGAAGAAGTACGGCTTCTCCGAGGGCGAAGGTCTGGTAGCCGACATGAGCGCTGTCCGCAGAGACGAGGAGACCGACAATATTCACTCCATCTACGTTGACCAGTGGGACTGGGAGAAGATCATGACCAGGGAACAGCGAAACATCGAGTTCCTTCAGGACACCGTACGCAATGTTTACAAGGCACTGCGCAAGACCGAGAAGTTCATGGCGATCCGCTATGACTACATCGAGGAGATCCTTCCCCACGACATTTTCTTTGTAACCACTTCCGAACTCGAGGAGATGTTCCCCGACTACACTCCCAAGGAGCGTGAGTACTACATCGCCAAGGCTAAGGGCGCTGTCTGCATCATGCAGATCGGTGATGCTCTCGGCAACGGACTCCCCCACGACGGACGTGCTCCCGACTACGATGACTGGGCTCTGAATGCCGACATCCTCGTTTACTATCCTGTTCTGGACATCGCTCTTGAGCTCTCCAGCATGGGTATCCGCGTTGACAGAGAAGCACTTCTCTCCCAGCTCGAGAAGGCAGGCTGCCCCGAGCGCGCTGAGCTTCCTTTCCACAAGGCAGTTATCAACGAGGAGCTTCCCTTCACCATCGGCGGCGGTATCGGTCAGTCCCGTATCTGCATGTTCTTCCTGCGCAAGGCACACATCGGTGAGGTTCAGTGCTCCCTGTGGCCCGAGGAAGCTAAGGAGATCGCAGCAGCCAAGGGTGTTGAGCTCTTATAATTCGAATTTCAGGCAATCAAAAAGGACGATTCATTTCGAACCGTCCTTTTTTTGTTGCTCATTTTTTGATCAAAAACCGTCCCCGGCAAAAAGCCGGACACAGGCGCTTCTCCTGTATTGTTTAGAACTTGATAACAGCCTTAACAACGTCGGTAGGATTAGCGATAACCTCTTCGAAGCCCTCGAATGCCTTATCGAACTCGAACTCGTGAGTTACGATGCCGGAGATATCAATGAAGCCGCCGGATACTGCCTGGATTGCCTTGGGATACATGTTCACATAACGGAAGATGGTGCGGATGTCGATCTCCTTGGAGATGAGCTTTACAAGGTTGTAAGGGATCATATCGTCGGGAGCCATACCAACCAGAACGATCACGCCGCCTGCACGTGCAAGGTCAACGGTCTGCTGAGTGGTGATCTTGTTGCCTGCGGTCTCGAATACCTTGTCAACGCCGCGGCCGTTAGTCAGCTTATCAATAACTTCTGCAATGTTCTCTTCTCTGCCGTTTATTACGCGGGTTGCGCCCAGCTTCTTAGCGAACTCAAGTCTCTTGGGGATAACGTCGCAAACAGTGATGTCGGTTGCGCCGAATGCCTTACAAGCAAGCAGGGTAACAAGACCGATGCAGCCTGCGCCAAGGATCACAACGGAGCTTCCTACGGTAACCTCACCGCGGGTAGCTGCGTACATACCGATTGCAAGGGGCTCGATGAGAGCGCCTTCCTTGGTAGAAATATTGTCAGGAAGCTTAAAGCACATGTCAGCGGGGAATGAAATGTAGTTGGAAAGGCAGCCCTGTACGGGAGGGGTTGCAAGGAACTGCATATCCTTACAGAGGTTGTAGTGACCGCTCTTACAGAACTCACATGTACCACAGCCAAAACCGGGCTCTAAGCAAACACGGTCGCCAACCTTTAAGTCGGTAACGCCTTCGCCAACCTCGGTTACAACACCTGCGCACTCGTGGCCCAGGATGAAATCGCCGTCTACGATGAAATCGCCGATTCTGCCGAACTCAAGATAGTGAACGTCGGATCCGCAGATACCAACATACTCAAGCTTGATAACAGCCTCGCCTTTGCCTGCTACAGGCATGGGAACCACGCGGGTCTCCATCTGGTTTAAACCTGTCATGAAAATCGCTTTATTTTCCATTTTTCTCTCCTTTTTTGGTTTATAAATTAATACCACCTTTAGGGGGTCGTATATTATTACTGATCTTTATGGTATCACGATTATCGCATTTTTTCAACAAACAAGTGCCCAATTGAGCAAAACGAAACTACGGAGTCCACACTGCGAAGAGGTCGTTTCCGTAGGTGAGAGCATATCCCCGTTCCGCCATAAAATCACAGATCAGAGCCCACTTGGGATCTGCCGCGCCGTTTTCAAGAAGCTTCATCGAACCGATAACGACGGGCTTCCGAACCTCTCCTGCATCGATCCTGTCGGCAAGCCTGTCAAGGTCTCTCTCAAGCACCGTGATGCCGTAGCTGTCGAGATCGGGCCACACGTTGATGGCAGGAGGAAGCTCCAGGTAGAAGGACAGGGAAGGCACTTTTCCGTAAAGAATAGCCTCGCTGCCGTCAAGCTCGTTCTCTGCAAGGAAAGCGGCAAGTCCCTCGATTGCCGCAGCCTTGTCCCCGCTCATTTTCACATTCTTAAGCACAGGTGCGTTTGTGACCTTTGCCCCGATATTCTGCACGCCCGTAGCCTCCGCAAAGACGAAGGAGGTGCCGAACAATCCTGCCTGGAGCAGGAAGATCGCAAGCACAACACCGAGCACACCCTTGGCGGAAGCAAGCAGCGCGCCTGCCGCATTGCGTGCTTTCCAATTCTTCGCGGATGCAAAGAAGAAGCGTGTGCACTGCCACAGGGTAACGGGTGCCGCCAGGTACAGATTGTTGATGGCGGGATAAATATTGTTATTGCTGCCAAGGCATGACAGCATCAAAAGCAGGATCAGCATTCCGCCCATAAGGCGCTCTTCTCTCTTACTTCCGGGGCGCACGATGTTCCAGGCAGAGATCGCCATGGTCAGGAACAAAAACAGAGCCGCGGGCCAGTAGACAGAATCGTAGCTGAAATAGTAGCCGGAGAAGAAATCGTTGCGGTATAAGCGAAGCACAAGCGCTGCAAGCACAAGCACAAAGGCTGCTGCCGTGAGTACATTTAAGACAATGCGCACGGCGCGGGTTCCTTTCGCATTCGCCTCTGCCTTTTTTTCAAACAGGGAGAGGACAAGGCCTCTTCCGAAGAAGATGACCGCACCCGCCGCAAAATAAACAGCGATCCTGATGTTGTAAAACTGAAGCTTGTAATAGGGGAAGATCAGGCCCTTGAGCATGGAAGTGCTCTGATAATCGGACGCGGTCTCCGTCATGGCAAACAGTCTCAGCACGCCGCTTACATACTCTGAGATACCGTAACGCACCTGCAGGAATAAGAGAAATGCTCCCACAGCGCATACGTAGCCTAAGAGGCACCACAGGGTGTTCTGCCATATGTTTTTCCACAGGAAGCCCTTAGCGGCCTCTTTGCCCTCTTCACGGCGCTTCTCGACAGCTCTCACGACTGCGTAGGCCCAGACGGTCACGATCAGCGCGGCCTCGGTAAGATTGGGGAATCTCACAAAAATATTGGCGCCGAGGCAGATACCCGCAAGCACCAGGAAGATCCTGCGCTCTTTTACCAGACCCATGTACAAAAGCATTACGCCCGCTGTGAAAAACAGATAGGTCAGGTAGTGATACAGCACTGCGGAGGGGCTCCAGGAGAGGCTGAGTGCAGCGTACTCTCCGATGAAGGCCACGGTGACGGGGATCTGAAGCTGCCTTGTGCAGAAGAAATAACCCATCAGCGCCAGCGCGCTGAGCACCAGACCGGTGTAGACATTCATGCCCACAAGGGTTCCGCCGAAGGGAAGCAGCGTCAGCAAATGTCCGAAGACATTGGCAAGATAGGTGGCAAAAAACCACATATCATCCATGTATCTTAAGCCTGTATAGGTCAGATTGGCATAGTTATAGCCGGTGTCCCACAGGTCCACGCCCCAGGTCACATGGCGCAGGGGATAGACGATGAGCACCAGCACGAACAG
>JAZULD010000133.1:0-11297 GCA_045643625.1 Acetatifactor sp.
TTTTCTGTATTTTCCATGTTGATCCTTCAATCTGAATCTCCGGGCAGCGGTCATTTTCACCGTTCACCGGGAATAATGTGCAGCCAGGCGCCGCATCGTCGGCGTTTCCGAGAGGTCTCTTTTCTGACCTCCCGCGTTTTCGGGCTGCGCCGTCATGCCTTCTTCCGTCCGCTGCCGGACCGCAAGCAGACCGCTTTCCGCAAATATATCGGCACCACAGTCGCTACCAACGTCAATGAGCGCACGGTTGCGGTGCTCTTGGAAAACAGCGATATTCTTCCCGGTGTCTCCATCGTGGAGGATACGGTGAGAAGATATGTGGACAGTGAGTATTTTGCCCATGTGCTTGGCTACACCGGAAAGATCTCACCCGATGAGCTGACCGCGCTCAATGAGGAAGCCAGGGCAAACGGTGCATCCGAGGACCCCTACGGCATCAATGATATCGTCGGCAAGAGCGGTATCGAGTCCTACATGGAGACCACGCTGCAGGGTGTTAAGGGCTCCGAGAAGGTGGTCGTTAACGTAACCGGTAAGGTTATGGACATCCTTGAGCGAAAGGAGCCGGACTCCGGCAAGGATGTATATCTGACCATCGATAAGGATCTGACCATTGCGGTCTATAAGATCCTGGAACAGAAGCTTGCGGGACTTGTATCCTCCAAGCTTGCCAATATCAAGGAGTACAAGGCAAGTGCCAACTCCTCCAGTTCAGACATTCTGATCCCCATCTACGATGTGTATTTCTCCACCATCAACAACAATGTGCTGGATGTGAAGCATTTTGCGGATGAGAATGCCTTTGAGACCGAAAAAGAAGTTTACTCCCGCTATTTGATCTATCGTCAGGGCGTTTACGACAAGCTGACCAAGGAACTGACCGATACTAAGACTCCCTATAACAAGCTGTCCAAGGAGTATCAGGTCTACCAGAGCAATATCGTGACCCTTCTCTACAGAGACGGCATCATCAAGCAGGATCTGGTGGATCAGAGAGATCCCACCTACATCGCCTGGACTACAGACGAGGTCATCAGTCTTGCAGAATATCTGCAGTACTGTATCGCAAAGGGTTGGGTGGATGTCAGCAAGCTTGACTTAAGCAGTAAATATTCCGACTCCGAAGAGGTCTACAGGAAGCTGACCGACAGTATCATCGAGGTCGTGGATTCCAATACCGAGCTGCAGAAGCGTTTTTACAAGTACATGCTGCTGAACGACGTGATCAACGGCAAGCAGATCTGCATGCTCTTATGCGAGCAGAGTGCCATCCCGATCCCCGATGAGGACAGAGCGGCACTGTATCAGGGCCGTATGGGTGCTTATGAGTTCATGAAGCGCCGCATCGACAATCTGGAGCTGACGCCCGCAATGCTGGCGCTGGATCCCTGCAACGCGTCCTGCGTTATCACCGATGTCAACAACGGCAAGGTGCTTGCCATCGTTTCCTATCCCGGATACGACAATAATATGATGGCCAACTCCGTCAACGCCGAGTACTATGCGAAACTGAGCGTGGACAAGTCCAACCCCCAGTATAATTTCGCTACACAGTACAAGGGTGCGCCCGGTTCCACCTTCAAGATGGTAAGTGCCACCGCAGGTCTGATGGAGAATGTGATCAGCCTGACCCAGAGCGTATCCTGTGTGGGTACCTTCCGTGCCATCGAGCCTTCTCCCAGATGCTGGAGAGTATCCGGCCACGGCGGCGAGAATGTGACCACAGCCATCAGAGACTCATGTAACTATTTCTTCTACAATGTGGGCTATCAGCTGGCAACAAGAACCGGTACCTTCAATGCGGAGGCAGGTCTTGAGAAGCTTGCGGATTATGCGGATATGTTCGGTCTCTCCGAGAAATCCGGCATTGAGATCTCTGAGGCCAACCCCGATGTGTCCACTTCCGACCCCGTGCGAAGTGCCATCGGACAGGGCAACAACAGCTACACCACAGTCGGTCTGGCCCGCTACGTATCGGCCATCGCCAACAGCGGTACCGTCTATAATCTGACATTGATCGACAAGGTATCCGACGCCGCAGGCAATGTGGTGAAGGCCTTTGAGCCCGATATCAGAAACCGTGTGGATATGCCTTCCAATTACTGGGATGCCATCCATTCCGGCATGCGTCAGGTAGTACAGAACAAGAAGTACTTCAGCGACCTCGCTGTAAATGTTGCAGGTAAAACAGGTACCGCGGAGCAGATCAAATCCCGTCCCAACCATGCGCTTTTTGTCTGCTACGCACCTTACGAGGTGCCTGAGATCGCGGTGGCTACCCGAATTCCCTTCGGTTATTCCTCCGACCACGCTGCACAGTGTACCAGAGAGATCATCAAATATTACTACGGTCTTGCCGAGGATGAAGATATCCTGACAGGAACCGCTGCCGCCAACGAGGGCGGAATCACCCATGAAATGTAAAAAGGAGATCCTATGAGAGACCTTGTACTGATCAAGAGTTTTTTAAACGGAATCACACTGAACATCGATGCCGAGGCTGAGTTTGAGGCTGTGACGGCAGAGATCGCTTCCAAGTTCAGAGATGCCAGAGGGTTCTTTAAGTCCTCAGGAATGGCGCTTCAGATCGAGGGAAGAGCGTTAAGCGCAGAGGAGGAGAGCAAAGTGCTCGACGCCATCTATGACAACTGCGACCTGCGCATTCTGTGCATCGTAAGCCGCGATCCTAAGACCGAGGAGATATTTACCAAAGGCATCGAGAATCACAAGGATGACATCCCTCAGGCCAATGACAACAGGCTCTTTAAGGGCAGTCTCAAGGACAAGGATGTGCTTGAGACAGATGACAGTATCGTGATCATGGGCGATGTACTTCCCGGCGGATGTGTGATCTCACCCGGTTCGGTTATCGTACTGGGAACGCTTCTGGGTGAAGCGTATGCGGGAGAGGGCTGCTACATCACTGCACTCAACATGGATCCCGAGAGATTATCCATCGGTGACATTCGTTACAAGAAGGACGGCAAGTCCTCCAAGGGCTTTTTAAAGGCGAAGACCACCGCGAAGACCGCTGTGGTAAAGGACGGCAAGATCGTCCTTGAGCCTCTGCAGGGAGAGCTTCCCGCAGGCTTTTAACACTTGATGAAATGTAGTTTGGAAAGGGTATTATGTTCGGACATTACAGGCTGCGCGATTATGATTTTAAGTTAATAATTATGGTTCTTGCGCTCTCCGGTATCGGTGTTCTTGCCATCGGAAGCGCTGAGGAAGGACTTAAGACAAGACAGCTTGCCGGTGTTGCCGTAGGTTTTGCGATCATGATCGTCATTTCCTTCCTGAACTATTCCTATCTGCTCAAACTGAACTGGCTGATGTACGCGGGTAACCTTGCTTTGCTGGCTTTGGTCGTGTTTATGGGTACGGACAGAGGCGGTGCACAGCGCTGGCTCGTTATCGGCGGACTGCAGTTCCAGCCTTCCGAGACAGCAAAGATTTTATTGATTTTATTCTATGCACAGTTTATTATGAAACATAGGGAGAAACTTAATTCTTTTAAGATGATCGCCCTGTGTATCATATTGATCGTGATCCCCTGGTCGCTGATCTTCATACAGCCGGACCTCTCCACAAGCGTGGTTCTCATGGTGATTTTTGCAATCGTAATGTACGTTGGTGAGATCAGCTACAAGATCATTGCCGGAGTGCTTGCGATAGTGATTCCGGTGCTTGCGATCATGATCACTCTGACCCTGTCGCCCGACAGTGAGATGGGCTTCCTTCGAGGCTTCCAGAACGGCCGAATCATGGCGTTTCTGCATCCCGAGGAGTATACGTCGACGCTTGCTTATCAGCAGCTGAATTCCGTTATGGCCATCGGCTCCGGACAGCTGGACGGCAAGGGTTACATGAACAACGAGATCACCACCGTGAAGAACGGCAACTTTATTTCCGAGGCTCAGACAGACTTCATCTTCGCAGTTATCGGCGAAGAGTTTGGTTTTAAGGGTGCCGTAGTTGTGATCCTGCTTCTGTTTGCCATCTGTGTAGAGTGCCTGAACGTGGCACTTCGTGCGAAAGACCTTGCCGGGCGGATCATCGCAGCGGGTGTGGGCGGACTTGTGGCAATACAGAGCTTCTTCAATATCGGTGTAGCAACCTTTTTACTACCCAACACAGGCTTGCCGCTGCCGTTTGTAAGTTACGGTCTGACATCCCTGCTAAGTCTCTATATCGGTATGGGATTTGTAATAAACGTCAGACTTCAGGGCGGAAGACCCGGAAGCGCGGCTTAACCTTCTTACAGAAAAACTGAGGGACAAAATGAACATTGCATTTATTGCACATGATGCTAAGAAAAAACTGATGCAGAATTTCTGCATCGCTTACAGAGGAATCTTAAGTAAGCACAACCTCTATGCAACCGGTACCACCGGACGTCTGATCGAGGACGTTACCAACCTGACCATCCACAAGTTCCTTGCGGGTCACCTTGGCGGCGAACAGCAGATCGGTGCGCAGATCGAACTGAACCGAATGGATCTGGTGATCTTCCTGCGCGATCCCCTGACCTCCAAATCACACGAGCCGGATGTCAATAATGTTGTGAGACTCTGCGATATCCACAACATTCCACTTGCAACCAATCTTGCAAGTGCTGAACTGTTGGTCAAGTCTTTGGACAGAGGAGATTTAGAGTGGCGTGAGATGTACAAGTAGAAGATTCGTTCTGACTTTCTGCGCATGTTTATGCGCTTTGGGTCTGACCGGATGTGCGAACGTCAGAAAATTTGATATGCCTTATCAGGCAGACATGGCTGTATCGAGCTTCAATGTGGTCGCAGGAGTCAGTGCGGACACAGCGGAGCTTTTTGCCGAGGACTTATGTGTCGTCACAGATGACGTCAGCGAAGGCACCGATGTCGACATGTCTGAGGCGGAGGCGGCAGTTCTCTTTGATGTGAATGCCAATTCCGTTCTTTATGCGAAGAATGCCCACGAGAAGCTTTATCCCGCAAGTATTACCAAGGTGATGACGGCTCTTGTGGCTCTGAAATACGGTTCTCTCGATCAGGTGATGACCGCTTCCGATGCGGTGAACATCACTGAGAGAGGAGCACAGACCTGCGGCCTGAAGAAGGGTGACAGAATGACCCTGGATCAGGCACTGCATATTCTGCTCATGTATTCCGCCAACGATGCTGCGATGATGATCGCGGAGAACATCGGCGGAACCGTAGAGCAGTTCGTTCATCTGATGAACATGGAGGCATACGCCCTCGGTGCGACCAACACCAATTTTGTGAATCCTCACGGACTGAACGATCCGGATCACTACACTACGGCGTACGACCTTTATCTGATCTTCAACGAGGCCATGAAATATGAGGTCTTCACGGAGATCATCGGCATGACTTCTTATCAGACCACCTTCTACAGCGGAGACGGCAAGGAGAAGAAGTTAAGCTTTGAGACGACCAACCGTTTCCTGCGCGGCCACTTCAGTGCACCTCCCAGAGTCACTGTCATCGGCGGCAAAACAGGTACCACCAATGCTGCGGGAGCATGCCTGATCCTCCTTTCCAAGGACACGAGCGGCAATCCCTACATCTCCTGTATTCTTCGTTCTCCTCAGAGCGATACGCTCTACACGGAGATGGCAGATCTGTTGGAGGAAATAAACAAATAATTCTGACTGTTTTTTGTCAATTTACGGTTGTGTTTTTGGGCAAAATCACTTATAATGAACATACAGGAGAGAACTTCTTGTTCCTGTAGATTTTATATCTTTTAGGAGGGTTTCCAATGGTTCAGTTAATGGTAGGCAAGAAGGGTAAAGGCAAGACCAAATATTTATTAGACAAAGTTAATAACGAGATCAAGGTCATTCCCGGAAGCATCGTATATTTGGATAAGAGCACTAAGCATATGTATGAGTTAAACAACAAGGTTAGACTCATCAATGTAGCTGATTATATGGTTTCCAGTTGTGAAGAGTTCGTAGGTTTTGTACAGGGTATCGTTTCCCAGGATCACGACCTTGAGCAGATGTATTTCGACAGCTTCTTAAAGATCGCTTGTGTTGATACCGAGAATATCGTAGCTTGCATCGAGAAGCTTGACGCAATCAGCCGGAAGTTCGGCGTTACCTTCGTTCTGAGCGTATCTTATGACGAAGCAGAGCTTCCTGCAGATCTTAAGGCAGAGATCATCGTATCTCTTTAATTCTGACTACAATAATTTTTGAACATAGCAAAGCCTCGGATGATCCGGGGCTTTTGTTTAGTAATAAAGGCAGTAAGAGGATTTTATTTTGGCGAGAACAAACCAGACCAAGATAACCAAATACAGAAAACCGCGCAACATCAACATCGGTATGATCGTTTTCATGATCGTGCTTCTCTATGTCATTGTCAGCGTTATCGGTTACTTCAGACAGACTCATGTGGTCCGTTATGAGGTAAAAGAGGGCTCCCTGGCCATGGATACCATCTACCGCGGCATCGCGCTCAGAGAGGAAGAGGTCGAGTACGCCGAGAATGCAGGCTATGTGAACTACTATACCTACGAGGGTGAGCGCGTAGCGAAGTACAATCCCGTGTACACCATCGATGAGACCGGAAGACTCAATGATATGCTTGAGAATATCGAACAGGGTGAGAATTCCTTAAGCAACAGGGAGCTGAGAGAATTCCGCAGCGATATCGTGAATTTCGTGCATGGTTTTGACGAGATGAGCTTTGACAGAGTGTATGATTTTAAGCGCAGCCTTGGCAATTCCATTTCAAGACTGGCCAACATCAACATGCTGAAGAAGATCCGTGAGCTTGATGCCGACATGGGCGTAACCAGCATCATCAATCACTACAATGCGCCTACCAGCGGTATCGTGTCCTACTGGTACGACGGATATGAGAACCTCGCACCCTCCCAGGTGACGGAGGATATGTTTGACGAGTCCAAGTATGAGAGGACCGACGTGCTGAACAATTCCCTGGTGGAAGTCGGAGAGCCTGTTTACAAGGTGTGCACCGGTGAGAACTGGTCCGTGATCTTCCCCATCGATGAGGAGCGCGGAAGAGAACTGGAGAACGAAGGCTACGTTAAGGTAATCTTTTTGAAGAACCAGTATCAGAGTTGGGGGCAGGTAAGTCTTCTCTACAATGAGGACGGCACTTATCTGCAGCTGACCTTCAGCAATTCCATGATCACCTTCCTCGGCGACCGTTTCGTGGATGTGGAGCTGATCATACATGATGAGAAGGGCCTTAAGATCCCTGTTTCCTCCATTGCGCAGAAGGATTTCTTCCTGATTCCCGCAGATTTTGTAATTGCTGATGAGTCCGGCAACAAGGCAGGCATCATGAAACAGCGTGTCATGGAAGACAGCACCATCTCCACCGAGCTGATGACTGTGGACGTCTACTCCTACGATTCGAAAGAGCAGGAGTACTACATGTCTTCGGACTACTTAAGCGTTGGCGATGTGCTTCACAAGTTAGACAGTCAGGACATCTTTGTGGTCAGCAAGAGAGCGACCCTGACAGGTGTTTACTATATGAATAAGGGCTATACCGACTTCAGAGAGATCGCAATTCTCTATCAGAACAAGGAATACGCCATCGTTCAGGCCAACACCAAGTACGGTCTGAATGTTTACGATTACATCGTTCTGGATGCTTCCGCAGTCAGAGACGATCAGTTTATCAACCAGAAGTAAAAAGAGGAACACCATGATCGGAGAGAATATCCTTCATGTACGTGAGAAAATAAATACAGCGGCAAAGACCGCAGGCAGAGCGCCCGAGGAGGTTACTCTGATCTGTGTCACCAAGACCAAGCCGGTCAATATGCTTAAGGAAGCATACGACGCAGGCGAGAGGGACTTCGGTGAGAACAAGGTCCAGGAATTGATGGATAAGATGCCCGTACTTCCCGACGATATCAGATGGCACATGATCGGCCATCTGCAGCGCAATAAGGTCAAGTATATCGTGGGCAAAGTGGCTATGATCCACAGTGTTGACTCACTGAGACTTGCCGAGGAGATCAGCAAGGAAGCCGTTAAAAAAGGCGTAGTTCAGGACATTCTGCTGCAGGTGAATCTCTCCATGGAGGAGAGTAAATCCGGTACCACTTTAGAGGAGGCAATCGCCCTTGCGGAGACTGTTTCCAAGCTTCCCGGCGTGAATGTGAAGGGTCTTATGACCGTTCCTCCCTTTGTGGATGATGCCGAAGATAACCGAGTATATTTTAGACAATTGAAGGAATTGTCTGTTGACATCGACAATAAAAACATCGATAATATTTGTATGAATATTCTGTCAATGGGCATGACCGGTGACTATACCGTTGCAGTCGAAGAGGGTGCCACACATGTGAGAGTCGGCACCGGTATTTTTGGTGAGCGACACTACGATGCGGTCTGATGATCGTATTTTTATGGGTAAAGGAGTGCGAATACAATGGGTGTTATGGATAAGTTTTTAAACTATATGAGACTGAACGACGAGAATGAGGACGATGAGTTCCTTGATGAGGATTATCTGGATGATGAAGTGGACGAAGCTCCCGCTCCCAGAAAGCCCCTCTCCAGAAAGGCTGCACCTGCTCCCGTAGATGAGGAAGAGTCTTATGAGAAGCCTGTGAAGAAGGCAGCGCCTGCTCCCAAGGTTACTCCTATCAGAACTCCCGTAAGCCGCAAGATCCAGCAGGCTAACGGCATGGAGCTCTGCGTTGTGAAGCCCAACGGCTTTGAGGACGCAAGAGAGATCACCGAGACCCTGAACAGCAACCGTTCCGTAGTTCTGAATCTGGAAGGTATCGATGTCGGTGAAGCTCAGAGAATTCTGGATTTCACATCCGGTTCCTGCTTTGCGATTTCCGGTAATATGAAGCAGATCTCTCAGTTCATCTTTATCGTAACTCCTCCCAGCGTGAACCTGTCCGGCGACTTCCAGGAGCTCTTCGGAACTGCACTGGGCGGCCCCTTATATACCGACTTACAGTAAAGAATAAAAGGAAAAACTTCCCTTTTTCATTGGGAAGTTTTTTTACATCAGGAGAAGAATATGGCACAGAGATTAAATGTAATGTACAACAGAAAGCCCTGCTACGATATCGTGTTTGCGCAGGATTTTGCGGGACTGAAGGAAGAACTGGATGAGATGGGTCTCGCAGAGAGACGTATTTGCATCGTCACCGATTCCAATGTGGACGCGCTCTATGGCGAGGAAGTTCTCGGAATCGTTTCCGAATGCTGCAAGAAGGCAGTGAAGTTCGTTTTTCCCGCAGGCGAGGAGAATAAGACTCTCTATACCGTAAGGGATATTTTCAAGTTCCTCATCGAGGAGAAGTTCGACCGCAAGGATATGCTGATCGCTCTCGGCGGCGGTGTTGTGGGCGATATCACAGGTTTTGCCGCAGCTGCATACCTGCGCGGCATTTCCTTTATTCAGGTTCCCACCACCTTACTTGCACAGTGCGACAGCTCCATCGGCGGCAAGACCGGCGTGACTTCGACGGCTACAAGAATATGGTAGGCGCTTTCAAGATGCCTTCCCTTGTATATATGAATCTTGCGAGCTTAAAGACTCTGGACAACAGACAGTTCTTTGCAGGCTTTGCGGAGGTTATGAAGCACGGTCTGATCAAGGATTCCATGTACTATGAATGGCTCATCGAGAACATGTACGAGATCTGCGAGAAGGACTTAAATGTGCTGGAAGAGATGGTTATGCGCAGCTGCTCCATCAAGAAGATGGTAGTGGAGAAGGATCCCACCGAGCAGGGCGACAGAGCACTCTTAAACTTCGGCCACACCTTAGGTCATGCGGTTGAGAAGGCCAAGGGCTTTGAACTGCTTCACGGCGAGTGTGTTGCAATCGGCTGTGTGGCTGCTGCCTATATCTCCTGGAAAAAAGAAATGCTCTCCATGGAAGAGTATTATGAGGTTCGCGACATGTTCGTGCCTTTCTATCTGCCCATTTCCGTTGACGGCGTTGAGCCCGAGCAGATCGTTGAGCTGACCAAGTCAGACAAGAAGATGGACGGCGGCAAGATCCGCTTCATCCTCTTAAAGAAGATCGGTAAGGCTGTGATCAACACTGAGGTTACCGAGGAAGAGCTTCTGGCTGCTGCCAAAGAAGTCATTTACGTGGAGACCAACGACTAAGGAGGATATTTACCTTGTCTGAATCCAGAGAATTAAACAGGGGAAAATGGTTCCTCATTGATTTTATAGTGCTGGCGGTGCTTCTCGGCATCGACCGCTATACCAAGCTGCTCACTCTGGCAAAGTTGAAGGGCAACGCCCCTTTTGTCATTTTCAAAGGTGTGCTGGAGCTTGATTTTGTTGCCAATACAGGCTCTGCCTTCGGACTGTTCGAGGATAAGAAGATCTTCCTGCTTCTCACCGGAGCGATCTTCATGGCGGCGGTGATCTTCGTGGTGTATCGCATTCCTGCACAGAAGAAGTACAGACTGCTGCACATCGCGCTGACCATGATCGTTGCAGGCGGCGTTGGCAATATGATCGATCGCTACATCTACGGATATGTGGTTGATTTTATCTCATTTATTCTGATCAACTATCCGGTATTTAATTTTGCGGATATCTGCATCGTGCTTGCGGCGATCTGCGTATTTATTCTGTTTATCTTCGTCTATAAGGACAGTGACCTGGCGTTCCTGTTCGGTTCCAAAAAGAAGAAGGAAGATAATCAATAGGGCAATGAACTGCATGAAACAGTACTGCGTAGAATGCAGTGAAAATATCAATCATTTCAAGGACACATCATGGAAGAGTTTCGTTTTGAGATCACCGAGGATATGGAGGAAGAGAGAATCGATAAGTGCTTAAGCAGCCTGATCGATTTTCTTTCACGCTCTTTTATCCAGAAGATGATCAAGGACGAGCAGGTCTTCGTAAACGGCAAGACAGTGAAGGGCAGCTACAAGGTCAAGAGCGGAGATGAGATCTACTTTGAAGTGCCCGAGGTCAAGGAACTTGATATTGAGGCCCAGGACATCCCGCTGGATATTCTCTATGAGGACAGCGATGTGATCGTGGTCAATAAGCCTAAGGGCATGGTGGTGCATCCTGCAGCCGGTCATTATTCCGATACGCTGGTCAATGCGCTGATGTATCACTGCGGCGACGAACTCTCCGGAATCAACGGCGTGCTTCGCCCCGGCATCGTGCACAGGATCGACCGTGATACCACAGGCTCCGTGATCGCCTGTAAGAATGATAAAGCCCACAACTGTATCGCTACTCAGTTAAAAGAGCACTCCGTCACCAGAAGATATCACGCGATCTGCTACGGTGTGATCGGACA
>JAZULD010000134.1:0-15372 GCA_045643625.1 Acetatifactor sp.
TGAAGACGACAAGGTAGATAGGAATGAGGTGTAAGCGTAGCAATACGTTCAGCTGACATTTACTAATCGGTCAACAGCTTGACCAAAGTCGTTTGTGGATGTAAGAAGAAGTTAGAAGTTCGTGTTCGGTTTTGAAGGTACAAAACCTTACGAGAGAGTAAAGAAATTTACTCTCTTTTTTGTTGTTTGATATTCGAATTCATGTTACTATTATAAAGATTTTTGGAACGAAGGAGATTGGTATGTCCGATAATATGAGCTCCTTACAGGAAATATATGATAAGATCATGGCCGCAGATATGCTGCTTGTCGGTCTGGGCGAGGAATTTAACGGTGCAGCTGCACTGAAGTCTCTTCCCGGATATGATGTGAAGCTTGCCGAACTGGAATGTACCGGCGACGCGCATCTGATCCCTGCATATCAGCGTATGTTTAATACAGAATATGATGCGAAGGTAAAGAGTGTTCTGACTGCATTTGCAGATATGATCCGCAAGAAAAATCACTTTATCGTATCTACTTCTCACAACGATGTCATTCGAGAGATCCCCTGGAGAGAGGAGCGTCTTGTTATGCCCTGCGGCGGTTCTGTTATGAAACAGTGCAGCGCAGGATGTGAGGACAGCATTGTTTCCGTTAGTGCGGAAGAGAAGGAAGCGATTCGTACTTATCTTGCAGAGGGTATTAGTAAGACAATTTCTGATGATTCCGGTGATGTTAACCTTGACGAGAACAATTCTGCAGATCCTTGTGAGAAATGTGCTGATGTTGAAGCTAACGACGGCAACTCTCAGAATATCCTCGGTGTATGTCCCGTATGCGGAGCGCCCATGGTTCTTAACAATGTTTACGCAGAGAATTACTCCGAGAAGGGTTATCTTGCCGATTGGCAGATCTATACCAAGTGGCTTGGCGGTTCCCTGGCCCGCAATATTGTGATTCTGGAGCTGGGTGTTGGTTTGAAATATCCTTCCGTTATCAGATGGCCCTTCGAGAAGATCGCTTTTTATCAGGAAAAATCAAGCTTCTACAGAGTTCATGAGACTCTTTACCAGATGTCCCCTGAACTTAAGGAGAGAGGACATTCTTACGAGATGAGTGCGCTCGCTTTCCTGGAGGAACTTTGTAAATTAAGTGTGTGAAAAATTCTGACTGTTTCATGTATTTCATGAGGATCTTGAGATTAGATATTCATTGTGCTGACTAACCCAGTCAACAACAGAACGGAGAAAAAATGATCGCAATTATCGATTATGATGCAGGTAATATTAAGAGTGTAGAGAAAGCAATCACTCTGCTTGGTGAGGAGGCGGTTCTCACCAGAGATGTGGACGTTATGCTTAAGGCGGACGGCGTGATCCTTCCCGGCGTAGGTGCGTTTGGCGACGCCATGGAGAAGCTTCACAATTATGGACTGGTGGATGGTATTCACAAGGTCGTAGATGCAGGCATTCCTTTCCTTGGCATCTGCCTTGGACTTCAGTTGATGTTTGACAGCAGCGAAGAGGCTTCCGCGGATGTGAAGGGCCTTTCCCTTTTGCCCGGCAAGATCGTGAAGATCCCCGCAGGAGAGGGACTTAAGATTCCTCATATCGGCTGGAACAGCTTACGTTTCCCCAATAAGGGCAGACTTTTTGAGGGTATTAAGGAAGATTCTTACGTTTATTTTGTTCATTCCTATTACCTGCAGGCTGAGGATGAGAATATCGTGACCGCTACAACCGAGTACGGCGTGACCATTCATGCATCCGTTGAGAAGGACAATATTTTTGCCTGCCAGTTCCATCCCGAGAAAAGCTCAGCTGTGGGTCTGAAGATCCTTGAGAACTTTATCGGCATTACCAAGGAGGGAAAATAATATGCATACCAAGAGAATTATTCCCTGCCTGGATGTGAAGGACGGCAGAGTAGTAAAAGGAATCAATTTTGTACAGCTTCGAGATGCGGGTGATCCCGCAGAGGAGGCTGCAGCTTACGATAAAGCCGGTGCGGATGAGTTGGTGTTCTTAGACATCACAGCATCTTCCGACTCCAGAGCCACCCAGCTGGAATGGGTCAGAAAAGTAGCATCCAACGTGTTTATTCCCTTTACCGTTGGCGGCGGTATTCGTACCGTGGACGATTTTAAGGCGATCCTCAGAGAGGGCGCTGACAAGATCTCTGTCAATTCCGCAGCGATCATGAATCCCAGGCTGATCAGTGATGCTGCCGATAAGTTCGGCAGTCAGTGCGTTGTTGTGGCCATCGATGCCAAGAAGCGTCCCGATGGAAGCGGCTGGAACATTTACAAGAACGGCGGCCGTGTGGATATGGGCATGGATGCCGTGGAATGGGCGATCACCGCAGAGAAGATGGGCGCAGGCGAGATCCTGCTGACCAGCATGGACGGTGACGGCACCAAGGCAGGCTACGATATTCCTCTGACCAAGGCGATCTCCGACGCAGTGGGTATTCCCGTTATTGCATCGGGCGGTGCAGGCACTCTGGAGCATTTTTATGAGGCTCTGACCGTGGGCGGCGCCGAGGCAGCGCTTGCTGCGTCCCTGTTCCACTACAAGGAGCTGGAGATCTGCCAGGTAAAGAATTATTTAAAGGAAAAAGGTATCAGCGTTCGTACCGTATAACCGGTGCGGTGAACGATTTTTCGGGAGCAAAGTTATGGCAATGTTAAGTAACGACTGGCTCGCTGCCATGCAGGGAGAGTTTAAGAAGCCTTATTATAAGAGTCTGTATGAATTCATAAGACAGGAGTACAGCTCTGCGCAGGTTTTTCCTCCCTCGGAAGATATTTTTAATGCATTTCATCTGACCCCTTTAAACAAGGTAAAAGTTGTGATCCTTGGTCAGGATCCCTATCACAATGTGGGACAGGCTCACGGTCTTTGCTTCTCGGTGAAGCCCGATGTTGAGATCCCGCCCTCACTTGTGAACATCTATAAGGAGCTTGAGGACGATCTTGGCTGCTACATTCCGGACAACGGATATCTGGTAAAATGGGCAGAGCAGGGCGTCATGATGTTGAACACGGTGCTCACCGTGCGTGCGCATCAGGCCAACTCTCACCGCGGAAGAGGCTGGGAGGAGTTCACGGACGCGGCGATCCGCGCACTGAATGAGCAGAACAGACCGATCGTCTTTATTCTGTGGGGCAGACCCGCGCAGAACAAGAAGGCCATGCTCAACAATCCCAATCATCTGATCTTGGAGGCACCGCATCCTTCCCCTTTGAGTGCATACAGGGGATTCTTCGGAAGCAAGCCCTTCAGCAAGACCAACAGGTTCCTCACAGAGCACGGCGAGACGCCTATCGACTGGCAGATCGAAAATAAACACACTTATTGACAGATGCAGTCTACGTTGTTATAGTGTACCATAGTCAAAGATTTGCATATTTTTGCAAAATTACGCATAAAATTTCAAAAAAGAGGTTGATTCAATGGAAAAGAAAGCATTTGTGACGAAGGAAATGATCGAAGAGATCGTAAAGACTTACCCCACTCCCTTTCATATTTATGATGAGAAGGGTATCCGCGAGAATGCAAAGGCATTAAAGGAAGCTTTTGCCTGGAATCCCGGCTACAAGGAGTATTTTGCGGTAAAGGCAACTCCCAATCCTTTCCTGATCGATATTTTAAGAGATTACGGCTGCGGCTGTGACTGTTCCTCCATGACTGAGCTGATGCTGAGCCATGCTATGGGTGTTGATGGTCAGGACATCATGTTCTCCTCCAACGATACCCCCGCAGAAGAGTTCGTATATGCAGACAAGATCGGAGCGATCATCA
This sequence comes from Acetatifactor sp., assembly GCA_045643625.1. Lineage (GTDB taxonomy): Bacteria > Bacillota > Clostridia > Lachnospirales > Lachnospiraceae > Acetatifactor. The sequence goes on from JAZULD010000134.1 coordinate 3,786, forward strand.
ATCTGGATGATTTCACCCACATTGCATTCTTAGAGAAGACCTTAGGCTATATTCCCAAGACCATGAGCCTTCGCTACAATCCCGGCGGATATTTCTCCATCAGCAACAACATCATGGATAACCCCGGCGACGCGAAGTATGGTCTGACCACCGAGCAGCTCTTTGAGGGCTACAAGATCCTGAAGGAGAAAGGTGTTGAGAGATTCGGTATCCACGCATTCCTGGCAAGCAACACCGTAACCAACGAGTATTATCCTACTCTGGCAAAAACTCTTTTTGAGACCGCTGTCAAGATCAAAGAGGACACCGGCGTTTGCCTGAACTTCATCAACCTGTCCGGCGGTATCGGTATCCCTTATCGTCCCGATCAGGAGAAGAACGATATCAAGGTCATCGGTGAGGGCGTAAGAAAGGCATTTGAGGAGATCCTGGTACCCGCAGGTCTCGGCGATGTTGCTATTTATACCGAGCTTGGCCGCTTCATGATGGCTCCTTACGGTCATCTTGTAACCAAGGTTCTTCATGAGAAGCACACCCACAAGGAGTACATCGGTGTTGACGCATGTGCAGTTAACCTGATGAGACCCGCTATGTACGGTGCATATCATCACATCACTGTTCTCGGCAAGGAGAACGAGCCCTGCGATCACAAGTATGATGTGACCGGTTCCCTCTGTGAGAACAACGATAAGTTTGCCATCGACCGCATGCTTCCCGAGATCGAGATCGGCGATTACATTGCGATCCATGATACCGGTGCTCACGGTTTTGCTATGGGCTACAATTACAACGGCAAGTTAAAATCCTCCGAGATCCTGTTAAAAGAGGATGGTACCGCTCAGCTGATCCGTCGTGCAGAGACTCCCAAGGATTACTTTGCAACCTTCGATTGCTTCGATATTTTCAAAAAGATCGGTGAATAAATGAGATATCCGAAATTCCTTCCCGACAACGGAACCATTGGTTTCGCAGCACCTGCGCTGGGCTGCAATATTGACCCTTACAAGTCACGCTTCGACAGCGCCTTAAAGGTGTTTGCGGATATGGGCTACAAGGCCGTTTTGGGTCCCAACTGCTATGCGGGAGAGGGCATAGGCATCAGCAATACTCCTAAGGCATGCGCCGATGAGCTGATGGAGAGCTACTTAAGCAAGGACAGCGATGTCCTCATGTCCTGCGGCGGCGGTGAGCTTATGTGTGAGATCCTTGAGTACATGGATTTTGACAGGATCGCACAGGCCGAGCCCAAGTGGTTTATGGGTTATTCGGATAATACCAATATGACCTACCTCCTTACGACGCTCTGCGACGTAGCTTCTATCTACGGACCGTGCGCGCCTACCTTCGGAAGACTACCCATGCACGCTTCCTCAAGCGATGCGCTTGCGCTTCTTGCCGGTAAAAAGAGCGAGTTTAGCGGTTATCCCTTCTGGGAGCGCGAGACCCGCATCGACAGCGCAGTGTATCCCCTTGCTCCTCTGGAAGACAGAGAACCTAAGGAACTGTGCATGTTTATCGGAAGGGACAGTGCGGACCTTACGCCGGAAGGAGCGAACGGTATCACCATGGAGGGACGCCTTATCGGCGGATGTATGGACTGCCTGGTCAATCTTCTGGGCACACGTTTTGACAAAACAGCAGACTTCCTTGAGAAGTACAAGGAGGACGGTTTTATCTGGTTCCTGGAGGCATGCGACCTGAATGTGTTCTCGATCCGTCGCGCAATGTGGCAGATGGAGCAGGCAGGCTGGTTTAAGTATGTGAAGGGCTTTGTCATCGGAAGACCTTTGTGCTACGGTCAGGCAATGTTTGGCCTGAACCATCACGAGGCTGTGCTGAAGGTTGCGGGAGAGAAGAATGTGCCCGTGATCATGGACGCGGACCTTGGACATTTACCCCCCGCAATGCCTTTTGTAACAGGTGCAATGGCGCGTATTTCCGCGAAGGGCAATGATATCACCATCGCCTATGATTTCAGATAATAACAACTTGTAATAACATTTTTCATGTGATATAATACCCCTTGTTCGTGAGTGAGTGTTTATCACATCAGCCGGCATGTCGGAATGGCAGACGATGCAGACTCAAAATCTGTTGTGGGTGACCACGTGTGGGTTCAAGTCCCACTGCCGGCACTTTGGAGATACAGGAAACTGTATCTCTTTTTTTGTGTCGTAAAGAGGTTTTTTTCACAGAATGAATGCTGGAATTTTGGCGCAAGATGTTGTATAGTAAAATCAGATAATTAGGTTCTGCAACACAAGATGATGATTTTTGAGGGTGATCGTATGAATTGTAAGGACTTTGAGAAGAAGCTTCCGGATTTTATCGACCGTCAGATGGATTATATGACTATGAAGGAATTCGTAGAGCACAGGGATAACTGCGAGAACTGCAGGGAAGAGCTGGAGATCAAGTTTCTGGTGACCGAGGGCGTGCAGCGCCTGGAGGAGGGCGATGTATTCGACCTGCAGAATGAGTTAAACGGACGCCTGGGCGATATCCGCATGCGCATGAAACGCTATTTTGCTCTGATGCAGCTTGGAACCCTGGCTGAGATCCTGGGCGGACTTGCCTTTGTGCTGGCCTGCGCGTGGGTTTTCATTTTTCGATAGAAGGTTGTAGAGGTAAAAATATGAGCCGCAAACTTGTACTGATCGATGGACACAGTATTTTACACAGAGCGTTCTACGGCGTGCCGGATCTGACCAACGCCAAGGGACTTCACACCAATGCTGTGTTTGGTTTTTTGAATATTATGTTCCGCATTCTGGAGGAGGAGAAGCCCGATTACCTGGCAGTCGCCTTTGACGTGCATGCCAAGACATTCCGCCACAACATGTTCGAGGCCTACAAGGGCACCAGAAAGCCCATGCCCGAGGAACTGCGAGAGCAGGTCCCCGTGATCAAGGAAGTTCTTCGCGCCATGCAGATCCAGATCCTGGAAAAAGAGGGCTACGAGGCGGACGATATCCTGGGAACGCTTGCCAAGAGGGCGGAGCGCGAGGGAATGGATGTCGCGCTTGTGTCCGGTGACCGCGACCTTCTGCAGATCGCAGGTGAGCGCGTGAAGATCCGCATTCCCAAGACCAAGGGCGGACGCACCGAGATCGAAGATTACTATGCTGAGGATGTGAAGGCGGCATACCGCGTGACACCTAAGCAGTTTATTGAATTGAAGGCACTGATGGGCGATACCGCCGACAATATTCCCGGCGTGCCCAAGATCGGCGAGAAGACCGCGACCGCGCTGATCGAGGAGTACGGCTCCATCGACAATCTCTACGAGCATGTGGATGAGATCACGAAAAACAGCGTCCGTGAGACCCTGAAGGCCAACAGAGATCTGGCAGACTTAAGCCTGAAGCTCGCCACCATCTGTGTGGACAGTCCCGTGGAGCTTGACTATGAGCTTGCTAAGGCGGAGGGGTATTACACTCCCGAGGCCTATGCGCTTTTCAAGCAGCTGGAGTTTAAGCAGATGCTCAGCCGTTTTGAGGTTGAGGCTGCTCCTGCGGAATCCGTGAATGAATCCTTCAAGCGGGTTGAGAAGTCGGAGGATTTCCTGAAGATCCTGAAAAAGGCTGCAAAATGCAAGCGTCCCGGTGTGTACTGCGTGCAGGAAAAGAGCACTCTGCAGGCTGTTGCCGTGTCCCTCTCGGATGAGGAGACTTATCTTTATGCATTGCCCGAGGCAGAGAGCGCAGGACAGCTGTCACTCTTCGCAGGAGACGCAATGAGCGGTCAGTTGTCTCTCTTCGAGGAAGTGGAGGACAACGGTGAAAAAGCCCTGAAATGCGCCTTATACGAGCTTACAGAGGGTACTGACATCGCGACCTTTGATGTGAAGCCCCAGTATGCTTTTTTTGCTGATGATAATACCGACAGATACTTCGATATTCTGATCGCTGCATATCTTTTGAACCCTTTAAAGAGCGATTACGATGTGGAGACCATCGCCTCCGAGCATCTGAATCTGATGATCCCCGGCAAGGCGGAGCTTTTTGGCAAAAAGTCCTTTGCGGCACAGCTTAAGGAAGAGCCCGACAAGTGCAGGGACTATGCTTGCTATGCGGCATTTGTTGCCCGCAGGGCGTACGATGTGCTGTCACAGAAGCTTGCGGACTTCGGTATGGACCGATTGATGAAAGAGATCGAGATGCCCTTATCTTTGGTGCTCTTTGAGATGGAGCGCGAGGGCGTTGCGGTTCGCAGAGAGGAGCTGAAGGCCTACGGCGATGCGCTGGTGTCAAGGATCGAGGAGCTTGAGCAGTCCATTCATGCGCAGGCCGGAGAGACCTTCAACATTCAGTCCCCCAAACAGCTGGGTGAGATATTGTTTGAGAAGCTTCAGATTCCCGGCGGCAAGAAGACCAAGACCGGTTATTCCACCGCTGCGGACGTGCTGGAGAAGCTTTCCGGAGATTACCCCATCGTAAAAGAAATCCTGGAGTACCGCGGTCTCACCAAATTGAAATCTACCTACGCGGACGGACTTGCCGGCTGTATCGAAGAGGACGGCAGGATCCACACCCGCTTTAATCAGACCATTACGGCAACAGGACGACTGAGCTCCACAGAGCCCAACCTGCAGAATATCCCCATGCGTATGGAGCTTGGCCGCAGGATCCGCAAGGTGTTCGTGCCTGCGGAGGGCTACGTCTTTATGGACGCGGATTACTCCCAGATCGAGCTTCGCGTGCTGGCGCATATGTCCGGCGACGAGCAGCTGATCGAGGCCTACCGCATGGAGCAGGATATCCACCGTATCACTGCATCCAAGGTATTTCACACTCCCTTTGAGGAGGTCACCGACCTGCAGAGAAGAAATGCCAAGGCCGTGAATTTCGGTATTGTCTACGGTATCAGCTCCTTCGGACTGAGCCAGGACCTGAGCATTACCCCCAAGGAGGCGGCTCAGTATATCGAGCAGTATTTTGCGACCTATCCCAAGGTTAAGGAATTCCTGAACAAGCTGGTAGTGGATACGAAGGACCGGGGGGCTTGTACCACTCTCTACGGCAGAAGAAGACCTGTTCCCGAGATCGCATCCTCCAACTTCATGCAGCGCTCCTTCGGCGAGAGAATTGCCATGAATTCCCCCATCCAGGGCACTGCTGCGGACATTATCAAGATCGCCATGATCAAGGTGCGAAACGCTCTGAAGGATGCCGGACTGAAGTCACGCCTGATTCTGCAGGTGCACGATGAGCTCCTGATCGAGACCGCTAAGGAAGAGGTCGAGCAGGTTCGCGTGATCTTAGAGCAGAACATGAGGGAGGCTGCAGACCTTGCAGTCAGCCTGGAAGTGGACCTTCATGTGGGTGAGAACTGGTACGAGGCAAAATAGGAGAAATAAATGAGTAACACTCGTTTTATCGGAATCACAGGCGGCGTCGGTGCCGGCAAAAGTGAGATCCTTAAATATATTGCGGAGCATTTTTATTGTAAGATCTATCTCGCGGACGAAGTGGCCCATGAGGTGAAAAAGGCAGGCACAGCCTGTTTTGATGCGCTGGTTGCGCTTCTCGGAGAAGAAGTTGTGGCAGCGGACGGAGAGATCGATAAGAAAAAAATGGCCGAGCTGATCTTCGCGGACGAAGCCCTCTTAAAGCAGGTGAACGACATCGTGCATCCTGCGGTGAGAGAGTATATCGTGGCGCGAATGGAAGAGGCAAAAGAGGACCCTGAGGTTGACCTGTTTTTCGTGGAGGCAGCGCTCCTTATCGAGGCAGGCTACAAGGAATTGCTGGACGAACTCTGGTACATCTACGCGTCAGGCAAGGTGCGCAGAGCCAGACTTAAGGCGGCAAGAGGCTACTCCGATGAGAAGATCAGGCAGATCATGGCAAGCCAGCTGACAGAGAAGGCTTTTCGTGAGTCCTGCGATTTTGTGATCAACAACAGCGGAGAACTTGAGAGTGCACAGAGGCAGATCGACAGAAGGCTGCGTGCCTCAAGAAGAAAAGAAACAGAAGGCGGAAACACATTATGAGACTGTGCAGTATTGCCAGCGGAAGCAGCGGTAACTGTATCTATATAGGTTCTCAGACCACACATCTGCTGATCGATGCGGGCATCTCGGGCAAGAGGATCGAGAGCGGCCTGAACGATCTCGGACTGACCGGGCGGGACATCGACGGAATTCTTGTGACCCACGAGCATGCGGACCACATCAACGGTCTGGGTGTGCTGGCCCGCAAGTACGGTATTCCCATCTATGCGACGGCGGCCACCATCAGAGCCCTGAAGGAGATCGGTTCTTTGGGCAAGATCGATGCGGAGAACTTCAATGAGGTCAGAGAGGACACCAAGTTCATTATCAAGGACCTGACCGTGAACCCCATGCGCATCTCACACGATGCGGCGCAGCCCGTGGCATACAGAGTGGCCTACGGCAGCAAAAAAGTCGGTATCTGCACAGATATCGGCGTGTTCAATGACTATACGGTGGAGAGCCTTCGGGGCATGGATGCACTGCTCCTGGAAGCTAACCACGATGTGAATATGCTGCAGGTGGGACCTTATCCTTATTACCTGAAGCAGAGAATCTTAGGAGACAGGGGACATCTCTCCAACGAGAACTCAGGCAGGCTGCTCAGCAGGCTCCTGCACGACGGTCTGCAGACCATTATGCTGGGACATTTAAGCAAGGAGAACAACCTTCCCGAGCTTGCCTATGAGACCGTCCGCATGGAGATCGACCTTGGCGACAATCCCTACAGGTCTGAGGATTTCCGACTCTCCGTGGCGAAGAGAAGCGAGCCCTCACCTGTGATCCATATCGCTTAGAGCGGAGAGAGCGACGTTTTTGACCAAGAAGCATGAGCGTTGATTGAATGATCAATAAAAAAGCTGCAGAGACCGTAACAGGTTCCTGCAGCTTTTATTATGTGCTTTTTTGATGATGATCTTACTTCAGAAGATTGGTCAGTGCGCTTGCGATGGTGCCTAAGGGATTCTCGTCCTTCTTAGCGGAAGCGGCGGGCTTTTTCTTCTTTTTCTTGCCGGTTGAAGTGGTCTCCTGAGCGGGAGCGGGAGCACCGAGAAGAGATGCTGCAAGGCTGCCGATGTTGGAGTTGCCAAGCAGAGCGCCTACGAGGCCGCTGCCTACGGAGGGAGCGGATGCCTGCTGGGACTGCTGACCGAGAAGGCTCATGAGCAGAGGAGCGATCGCGGAGAGGATACCTGCTACCTGGGTCGCGCTTACGCCGGTGGAACCGGAGATGTTCTGGGAGTTGGAAACGGTATTGGCACCTAAGAGATGTGCGATGATCTTGCCGCCGTCTGCAAGGTCGACACCCTTCATGAAGGCATTAAGATCTGTGGTGTCCTTCTTGGCGTGATCGGAAAGAGCCTGTGCAAAGCCGGAATCTGCAAGCTCCTCCTGCTCCTTGGCGCCGTTTAACAGCATGGGCAGGGAAGAGGAGAGCACGGAGGAGATATCCTTCTGGGAAGCACCGGTCTTCTCGCTGAGTGCGCTTAAAGTCTCCTTTGCGAGGAGAGTTGACATCATATTGTTAATATCCATATCGTTCATCCTTTCTTGTGAGGAATTAATAACTGATTTCATTATCTTTATTTAGCGGGCGCTTGTCAAGGGATGTGAGGTATGTTGCAAATCTGTAAATACTGTTGAAAAAAAGCAAAAAATAGGTATAATATTAATTAAAAGATATATTTCCAAGGAGGGAAAGTAGTTATGGCAGAAAAGAAGAAACACAATATCGTCGAAGCGGCTCCCGTAAGCGGCTCCGGCGTTACCATCAACGCAGCTAAGCCTGTAGGCAATGCAACCGGTCTCCGCATCGGCGCTGTTGCTCTCTGGGTAGTTGCCATTGCTTTTGAAGTATGCGCACTTCTGGTTGTTCTCGGTAAGATCCACATGAGCTTCATGTCTTCCCTGGCACAGCTGATCGTATTCCTGGTACTCGACCTGATCTGCGTTATCGTAGGCGCACAGCTCTGGAAGAAGGCTAACCACATCAAGCCTGCTTCCGAGAAGAACAAGGTTCTGTTCTGGCTCTGGAACAATATGGGTGTTATCGCCTGCATCATCGCATTCGTTCCCATCATCATCGTTCTTCTGACCAACAAGGAACTGGACAAGAAGACCAAGGTCATCGCAGTTGTTGTTGCTGCAATCGCTCTGCTGATCGGCGGCGCTGCAAGCATCGATTACAATCCTGTTTCTCTTGAGCAGCAGGAGGCAGCTATGACCGCACTGTCCGATACCCAGACCTATTGGGCACCTTTCGGTAAGGTTTACCACACTCATGAGGATTGCAGTGCTCTGAACCAGTCCGATACCCTGACCGTAGGTACCGTTGAACAGGCAATCGCAGCTAACAGAACCAGACTTTGCAAGTTCTGTGCAAACAGAGACAACATCGAAGGCGTTGTTCTGGATGAATAATTCAGGTATAAACTGAATCTTTTGTGACAATAAATGACACGAATCGGATCCCGGGTGAAGAGCCCGGGGTCTTTTTTGGTGTAAATTGTATGGAAAACAAGGGAATCAGCGTATTTTTTCACCTATGATTGCCCTTGCAAAGAGGGGCAAAGTGTTGTTAAATATTAGTTGAATAAAATGCAATTTGTGATCGGCTGCCCGCGCAGCAGAATGTGAGGAAAGATGAAAAAGACAATCATTACCGTAGTAGGAAAAGACACCGTAGGTATTATTGCCAAGGTCTGCACCTATCTTGCAGCAAACGGAATCAATATTCTCGATATTTCCCAGACTATCGTTCAGGATTACTTTAACATGATGATGATCGTTGACACCGCAAACAGCATTAAGTCCTTCGGTGACATGGCTGATGAGCTGGCAAATGTCGGCGAGGAGATCGGTGTTGTTATCAAGTGCCAGAAGGAAGAGATCTTCGACAAGATGCATCGTATCTAATTGCACGTAAAGACACGTCAGAAAAAATCAGGAAAGAGTAAATCTATGATCAATTTATACGAAGTAAATGAAACCAACAAAATGATCGAGAAGGAAAATCTCGACGTTCGTACCATTACCCTTGGTATTAGCCTTCTCGATTGCATCGACAGCGATCTTGAGGCGCTGAAGAGCAAGATCTACAACAAGATCTACGAAGCTGCCAAGGACCTTGTAAATGTGGGAGAGGAGATCTCCAGAGAGTTCGGTATCCCGATCGTTAACAAGCGAATCTCTGTGACCCCCATCGCTCTGGTGGGCGGTGCTGCCTGCAAGACCGTAGAGGATTTTGCAAGCATTGCCAAGGTGCTCGACGATGTGGCACACAAGGTAGGCGTTAACTTTATCGGCGGCTTTTCCGCACTGGTAAGCAAGGGCATGACTCCCGCAGATGAGCTTCTCATCCGCTCCATTCCCCTTGCGCTTTCCACCACAGAGCGCGTGTGCAGCTCCGTCAACTTAGGCTCCACCAGAACCGGTATCAACATGGATGCCGTAAAGCTGATGGGCGAGGTGATCAAGGAGACCGCAGAGGCAACCAAAGAGCAGGATTCCTTAGGCTGCGCGAAGCTGGTCGTATTCTGCAACGCTCCCGATGACAACCCCTTCATGGCAGGCGCATTCCACGGCGTCACCGAGGCAGACAAGATCATCAATGTCGGCGTCAGCGGCCCCGGCGTTGTTAAGACCGCACTTGAGAAGGTGCGCGGCGAGAACTTCGAAGTTCTCTGCGAGACCATCAAGAAGACCGCATTTAAGGTTACCCGTGTGGGTCAGCTGGTTGCGCAGGAGGCATCCAAGCTTCTGGATGTTCCCTTCGGTATCGTTGACCTGTCCCTGGCACCTACCCCCGCTATCGGCGACAGCGTAGCAGATATTCTCTGCGAGATCGGTCTTGAGTATGCAGGCGCTCCCGGAACCACCGCAGCGCTGGCTCTTCTGAACGATCAGGTGAAAAAGGGCGGCGTAATGGCTTCCTCCTACGTAGGCGGCTTAAGCGGCGCATTTATCCCTGTCAGTGAGGACCAGGGCATGATCGATGCAGTTGTTGCAGGTGCACTCACCATTGAGAAACTGGAAGCAATGACCTGTGTCTGCTCCGTAGGCCTTGATATGATCGCCATCCCCGGCGACACCAAGGCAACCACCATCTCCGGCATCATCGCAGATGAGATGGCCATCGGTATGGTGAACCAGAAGACCACTGCAGTCCGCGTGATTCCCGTAATCGGCAAGGGCGTGGGAGAGCAGGTTGAGTTCGGCGGTCTCTTAGGCTATGCGCCCATTATGCCTGTAAATCCTTTCTCCTGCGATGCTTTTGTAAACCGCGGCGGAAGAATCCCCGCACCTATTCACAGCTTCAAGAACTAAGGACGGCGCGAGGCTTCGAGGATATATCTTGTAAAAAGACTTTGAAGGAAATATTATAAAAAGACTTCGGAGAAAACGTCTCAGGCAAGTTCACAGGAAAAGAACAAATTATGCAATAAATAAGCTGCACGGCTAATGGCTGTGCAGCTTTTTTTGTTATATTTATATATCACAGATTTGAAGGCGTACACTGTAGGTACTGGCATACACACACAGGTTGTGTTTGAGCAGCATTTGCTGATGCATTCATGATGATTAGACCTTCACGATGGGTACGGTAAATTCATGTCTCATGGGGCGGCCGGACTTGTTTGCAATTAAACCCTCGTATATGCTCTCGTAGAGTAGGTTCTTGCGGAGCATTTCATAGGCTTCGGGTGACAGTCTGTTCTGTGCATCGGCGAGCTTGGTGATGAGCGGGATCTCGGACCTGCTCTTGATCTCTGAGAGCAGGGGAAGGGCATCCTCGCGGAAGCCCAGCACTCTTGCGTAGGGAAGATCCAGAGCGTGGAACCTTGCAAAATCCTCTGCGGTAATGCCAAGCAGAATGTGGAGAAGGGCGCGGCCGATACGATTGTAGGTCATGTCCTTCGTCTTTAACAGCTGACAGAAGTCGCTGAAGGAAGTGAAGCGGTAGAGGTTCGCCTTGATCCTGTCGGAGAGAGCGGAGGAGACATCCCAGTATTTGGTATAGTCTTCGTCCTGCTCCGAGAGCAGCTTGTAGAGCAGAAGTTCCGAGAAATCATCGATCTTAAGGGGCTGGTTCTCTGCCAGAAATTCCGAGAGAAGATCCAGGGAAGACGCGGGCATCACTGAGTGAAGACCGGTAAGATCGTCCTCTTTAAGGCTTCCTGCAAAGTTGTCTCCCGACAACCTGCGGAAGATGTCCTCGCGGATGGCGGTGGCGGAGCTTGGACTTACTGCGAGGCTCTCATCATGGTAGCCTGCGCCGATTCTTTTTACGGTAACCGGAGTGATACGGCTTTTCCTTGCGGATAAGGCCTTTAAGTACTCCAGACCCAGAATATTGTTGGGGGAGGAGAGGAATTCTTCCGGAAGTTCAGGGAAGAGTATTCTTAATGCTTCCCGGCGGGCGGCGGGGAAGGAGAGACCTTTTTTTAATTCAGCGCGAAGCGCCTCGGAGAAATCTTCGGGCTCTTCGTTGAGGACGTCTGCGACGCGACCGAGCAGGTCAATATCACCGCATTCGCTGCCAAAGCACAAATTGTCAACAACATGTATTTTGTCAAGAAGTAAGACGCCTCC
>JAZULD010000135.1:0-35973 GCA_045643625.1 Acetatifactor sp.
GTAGGGCTTCTCCTCCGCGTCTGCATAACCGCCTCCATAGCTGCCGCCGAAGCTTCCTCCGCCGGAATTGCCGCCGAAACTGCTGCCGAAACTGCTGCCGAAGTTTCCTCCGAAGCCGTCATCCAGCAGGCGCTCTCTTGCGCTTCTTCCGGTCTTGGGCAGGGACTCTGCCAGGTACTTCTGGGGGATCTCACGGACAAAACGGCTGATGGGATTGTACTGGGTCTCACCTCTTAACATTCTGCTCTTGGCACAGGTCAGGGTGAGCTCCTCCTTGGCTCTGGTGATGCCAACGTAAGCCAGTCTTCTCTCCTCCTCCATCTCCTCCTTGTCGTCGGACATGATGGTGACATAGCCGGGGAAAAGTCCGTCCTCCATGCCCGCAAGATACACCCCGGGGAATTCCAGTCCCTTGGCGGAATGAAGAGTCATCAGAAGCACTCTGTCGTCGCCGTTCTCGGCATTATCGATATCGGAGACCAGTGCGACCTCCTCTAAGAATTCGGTCAGATCACTCTCGTCGTGGCTCTCCTCATATGCCACAGCCTTGGTGATCAGTTCGTCCACGTTGTTGACGCGGTCCTCTGCGGATTCCTCATCCATGTTGTAGAGGTAATCCTCATACTCGATACGCTCCACAAGCGCCTTGATCAGCTCGGATACGGTATAGGTGCGAAGGCCGCTTCTGAACACGCGGATCATATTGACGAAGCCCTCGATCTTGGCTGCGGTCTTGCCCATGCCGGGGATGTCCTTCACCTGCTCCATCGCCTCAAAAAGTGTGATCTCGTTAGCCTGTGCATAATCTGCGATCTTCTCGAGGGTCACGGTGCCGATGCTTCTCTTGGGCACGTTGATGATACGACGGAGGGCCACCTCATCGCGGCCGTTGTCGATGGTCTTAAGGTACGCAAGAATATCCTTGATCTCCTGGCGGGCATAGAAGTTCACGCCGCCGATGACCTTGTAGGGAATGCTCTCCACCACCATGCGCTCCTCCAGGATTCGTGCCTGCGCGTTGGTGCGGTAGAGAATTGCGCAGTCGCCGTAGCTCACACCGAGCTTCTTCATCTTGCGGTGGATGTCGTCGGCGATGTACTCTGCCTCCTCATAACCGTTCTCGCACTGTCTGAAACCAACCGGAGAGCCCGCTTCCTTGCCGGTCCACAGGGTCTTGTCCTTGCGGGCCTCGTTGTTGCGGATCACTGCATTGGCAGCCTCTAAGATATTGCCGGTGGAGCGGTAATTCTGCTCTAACTTAATTACTTTTGCATCGGGATAATGCTTCTCAAAATCCAGGATATTGCGGATATTGGCGCCTCTGAACTTGTAGATGGACTGATCGTCGTCACCCACAACACAGAGGTTGTCGTACAGACCTGCCAGCAGTCTGATCAGCTCAAACTGGGCGGTGTTGGTGTCCTGATACTCATCTACCATGACGTACTGGAATCTCTGCTGGTAGCTCTTTCTCACGTCCTCGCAGGTCTGCAGCAATTCTACAGTCTTAACGATGATATCGTCAAAATCAAGCGCGTTATTCTTGAAAAGTTCCTCCTGATAAGCTCTGTAGACCTTGGCGTAGACCTGCTTTTTGAAGTCGCCCATGGCGCTCATCTCATACTCTGCCACGCTCACCAGCTCATCCTTTGCCGAGGAGATGGCGGTCATCAGGCTGCGCTCCTTGTACTGCTTGGTGTCGATGTTCAGGCGCTTCGCAATATTTTTGATCAGAGACTTCTGATCGTCGGAATCATAAATTACAAAATGGTTGTCGTATCCCAGTCTGTCGATGTGACGGCGCAGGATCTTCACGCATGCGGAGTGGAAGGTGCTCACCCAGATCTGCTCCGCGCCGAAGCCCACGATGTTGTCCACACGCTCTCTCATCTCCTCCGCCGCCTTGTTGGTGAAGGTGATGGCGAGAATGTTCCAGGGATTCACACCGCACTCGTCGATTAGGTAGGCGATCCTGTGTGTCAGCACTCTGGTCTTGCCGCTTCCCGCACCCGCAAGAAGAAGCAGAGGACCCTCGGTGTGCACCACGGCTGCCTTTTGTTCTCTGTTTAATGTATCGTAAATACTCATTGATCCTCCGTACTAAACTTCCGTCACTTTGCCGAAGTTCCAGATATTGATGTTGTAAACGATGACCTCGGAGCCGCAGTATGCACAGCGCTTCGCGCCAAGGTTGGTGACAGGCGCACCGCAGTTGGGACAGTTCAATGACTTGCCGGCTGCCGCGCCGCTGTGCTCCATACGGTCTCTGTCCTGCACATAGTACAGTTCGATATTGTACTTGGCCTGTTTTAACATTTCCTTTTTGCCTTCAATGACCTTGCCGTCCTGCTCGATAAAGTGGAAATATTCCACAGAGGTCTGCATGATCACGCTGCAGCGTCCCTTCTGCTTGCGGTAGTTAAAAATAGCGGTCCGGTGGACTCTGATCTTCTGAAAATGCTCTCTCTGCTCGCGAAGATCAAGCATGTTGATACGGGCGGTCAGCTGCTCGCGAAGCTCGGGGCTTCCCTCTCTCAAGCCTGTGGGATCTCTGTGCTCGATGCACTGCAAATAGTTCACCAGCAGGTTCTCTGCGCGCACGCGCATCTCCTCATAGTGAAACTCGGGAAAATCCTTCATGATGGAGGGCAGGAACATGTCCGTTGCGCCCGAAACGCTTCTGGGAGTCTCAGCCTCCTCGCGCTCAAGCTTCTTCACACCCTCCTTGAAATCTTCCGTTCCGAAGACGGTACGGCTGAATTCACGCACCTTTTTACGAACCTTCACAACCGCGTAGGCACCCATGCCTGCGATCACCAGAGCGATGACTGCTCCCGCTGCAAAAACGCCTGTTCCAAGAGTCATTTTTATATCACTACCCGCCCATAAAAGCGCGGTCCTTTCTTTTTTGCTGTACAGGATATTTTATCAAATTTCGCCCCTGCTCTCAACCGCTTTCCACAAATAATCTTTACAAAGAGATAAAAATAACATAAACTGTTTTTGTCCGATGCGCGTCCTCGTGACGCCCGGTTCAACGAAAAAGGAGGACCTCCCCCATGGGTAAAAAAGCCACCAAAGCAGCAGACAACATGTATTATCAGGCGCGCTCCGAAGCCGCTGAACTCAATCCCGACTTCACCAGCCGCGAGAAGGCTGCCGAGCTGATCGGCATCGACCGCACCCGTCTCGCCCGCATCGAGCTTGATACCATCGCGCCCTACCCCGAGGAAGTCAAGGCCATGGCCGAGTGCTACAACACTCCCGAGCTGTGCAGCTCCTTCTGCGCAAGAGAATGCCCCATCGGCAAGGGCAATGTGGTGGAGGTCGACATCGACGATTTCGACCGTCTCTGCCTGCGCACCTTAGGTTCCCTTAAGAATATCGACGCCCTGCGCGCGTCCATCATCTCCATCTCCGAGGACGGCAAGGTCAATCCCGACGAGGTGCCCCCCTTCCGCGAGCTGCTGGACTCCCTGGACAAGATCAGCACCAACGCAAGAGCCCTGAAGCTCTGGGCCATCAAGAACATCGGCCTCGACAAATGATTTCCGTAATTTTTGACAAAATAAAGCAGAGTCACTCTCCGTTTGGAAAGTACTCTGCTTTTTCTTTTTGATTCATATGCGCTTCGTAAGTCCGCAAGGCATCCGCTCTAAACCTTGCAGTTCACCACATCGAGGATGCCGTCCTCTCTGAAGTTGAGCACAAGCTCCTTGGGGAAGCCCACTTCCTCGATCAGGGCGATCGCGTCGTCAAACACGCCGATATTGGGATGGAAATGACTGTCCGTTCCCATGATCACAGGGGTGTTGTACTTCTTGCAGGTCTCCAGAAGTCTCGTGATATTCTCTCTTCCGCCCTTTCTCACCGCCAGGGGATTCAGGGATGCATTGTTGACCTCAAGGGCCACCTTGTACTCTTTTGCCGCAGGCACCAGCTCCTCGTAATCAACGGGAAGTCTGGAGTCGTCGGGGTGTCCCAGGATCTTCACATAGGGGCTCTTCATGGCTTCGATCGAGGCTCTTGTATGGTCCGCGATCGTGCCGGGAGTGCACACCGCATAGTGAAGGCTTGCGATCACGTAGTCCATCTTTGCCAGGATCCTGTCGTCCAAGTCAAAATGTCCGTCATAGTCCATGATATTGACCTCGGTGCCGCAGAACAAGCGCGTATCGCCGTAGTATCTGGGGATGGATCTGTAGTTGGTGAAAAAGAAGGGATGAGTGCCTCCGGGAAGTGCCGGCGCATGTTCGCTCATACCCAGATATTTAAGGCCTATGGCGCACGCCCTGTCGATGTTCTCCTGCAGCGTGCTGTAGGCATGTCCGCAGGCCACCGTGTGGGTGTGCAGGTCCATAAAGATCTTGTCAGTCATTTTTTATTCTTCTTCCTTGTCCTTGCTCTTCGCTTCCTTACTCTTCTGCGCCTTGCCCTTCTCGTCCTTGCCGATCATCTCGTCGATGATCTTCTCGATCATGAGCTTCTTCATGTAGACATCAAAGCTCAGCAGGCAGATAAAGGAAAACTTCTGCAGAAAATCTCTCTCCTCCTCGGGAGCGTCCGCGAAAATGCCCTCGGACTGGTGGAATTTGTCCACCACATCCTCCTTCAGAACCTCGATCTGACGCTTCTCCATGCTGAAAACTTCCCTGTAGATCTCCTCCAAGGTAATGTCTCCGCCCTTGCCGAAGTACTTGTCCGAGATGGGCGCAAGCAGCGTCTGAATATCGCTGATGGACAGAATGTTCTTGTAGTAATAGATGAAGATCAGCATCAGGATATGCTCCTTGCTGTACTTCTTCTTGATCGGAGGAGGCAAAAGATCGTTCTTGGCGTAGTTGTTGATCATAGTCTTGGTCAGGATCTTGTCCTCGCCGGGGTATCTGGTGCTCATGCTCAGCTTCGCATCCATAAAGGTGGTCACCTGATCCATGTACAGATCGATACCGGGGATATCCTCAGGCTTCACATATTCAATTCTGTCGAGACTCTCCAAAATGCTGTTTAACAAATTCTCTGTGTTAAGATGCATAGCCCATCCTCCCGCGCCGTTTTTACGGCAATTTATCATATTCATATTATATAGTATTCAAAACTACATGACAACAGTTTTTTGTTCTCAGGCAAAAATCTTAGGGTTTGCATCTTTACTTTAAAACTTTAGTATGTTAAAATACTATTAACCTGTAAAGTTTTACAGTATAAAAGTAAACGGAGGTATTTCACATGAACAAAAAGATCAAAACAGAGGCAGTTGATTACCTGTTTGACGCGATCCTTTGTCTTGAGACCCGTGAGGAATGCTACAGCTTTTTCGAGGATCTTTGCACCGTCAACGAGCTTTTAAGCCTTTCCCAGCGCTTTGAGGTTGCATCCATGCTGAAAAACCGCAGGACCTATCTTGACATTGCCGAGAAGACCGGCGCTTCCACCGCTACCATCAGCCGTGTGAACCGTTCTCTGAATTACGGCAACGACGGATACGACATGGTCTTCGAGCGCATGAACAAGAACTAAATTTCAGGCAAAATACAACGCACCGCTTCCAATTCGGAGACGGTGCGTTTTTTTGTTGTTTTTATACCGTTTTTAACCGTTGATGGACAGGATGTCCATGGGATCGATGAAGAAATCGTCCTTCATGATCTGGTAGCCTAAGGTCTTGTTCTTGTCGCCGATGGTGAATAAGGTCTCACCCTGTGTGACCTCCTGACCAAGCTTTACAAGGCTTTCGCCCTTGTTGCGGTAAACGGTAATGTAACCGTTGCCGTGGTCGACCCAGACATTGTGGCCGTACTCCACATCATCGTTCACGCCGATGACGGTGCCGCTTGCCGCCGCAACGATCATTGCGCCGGGCTGTGAAGTGAACTCACAGACGGGCTGTCCATCCACTGTCTTCTCAACCATAGAGCCCGAACTGCTTAAGGGGAACTCTGTGGGCATGTGCTGTTTCTCCAGCTTGTTCATCAGCTCGTTCTCTCGCTCCACCTTCTCGTTGACGGTGTCGCTTAAGAGAATGACCTTGCTGTTTAGATCCTCGATCTCGTTCTCAAGCTTCTGCTTGTCTTCCAACAGTGCTGCGATCTCATCCTGCAATGCCTGATTCTCATCAAGAGCGGTCTGAAGACTCTGCTCCTTGAAGGTGCGGTACTTCTGCCATACCTTGTCCTCGTACAGAAGGTAGCCGATCATGCTGCCGATGATGATGCAGAGAAGCAGAATGATGGTCTCGAGAAGCCAGGGCTTGATGCGATATTGCTTTACGCTGGCGTCCGCCGCATCGCTGGTGACGATCAGAACGTGATCGTTTTTATATCTGTCTTTATTGAAGAACATAAAAAATCACCTCCGATAAACCATTACATTTTACCACAGGTGATTTTCTCAGACAATGTTTGTGTAATAATTTTGTAATATTTGACCAACATCCCGCACTTTTCTTCTTGGAAAAAAGCACGAAAAATGTTAAATATTACCAAGCATTCCGCTTATACGCCAAGCTTCATGTCGCCGGGAGCAATGAGCTTATTCTTGCGCATGAACTCGCTGATAATGTATGCAAGCACTGCGGGAAGAATGAAATGCATCACCGCAATAAGGCCTAAGGCCATGGTCGAACTCATGCCGCCCTCCACCATGGAGCCGTATGCGGCGATCTGTCCCACGAAGCCTGCGGAGCCCATTCCGGAGCCCACAGGGGTAGATGTCATGTGCAGAACCGCGGTGCCGATGGGACCGAGGACCGCGCTTGCCAGAATGGCGGGAAGCCAGATCAGAGGCTTCTTCACGATATTGGGAACCTGCAGCATGGAGGTGCCGATACCCTGTGCGATCAGGCCGCCGAACTTATTCTCTCTGTAGCTTGCAACCGCAAAACCCACCATGTTGCAGCAGCAGCCGATGGTAGCCGCGCCTGCAGCCAGACCGCTTAAGCTCATGGAGATACCGATGGCCGCGGAGCTGATGGGAGCGGTCAAAAACATACCCATGAGAACGGACACAACGATGCCGCCGATCACGGGGTGAACTTCCACATTCATGTTGACAAGGCTGCCAAGCCACGCCATAAAGCGGGTGATGGGAGGACCTGCCACGAAGCCCGCAAGAGCACCTGTCAGAATAGAGATAAGGGGCGTGATCAGGATGTCGATCTTGGTCTTGCCCGCAACCAGACGTCCGCACTTGATGCCGATGAGCGCCGCAATAAAAGCACCCAGAGGCTCACCGGGCTTGCCTAACGCAAATGCCTCCATGGCAGTCACTGCGGGGAACGCGCCGATCATACCTGCCACTGCCGCGGATACGGTAACCAGGGGACCCTCCTTGAATTTACATGCCACACCGACACCGATGCCTGCACCGGTCAGGGTCTTAGCCACATTGCTGACTGCGATCAGATAGGGAACGGCGGGCCCGTCGATCAGAGTCGCTGCCTGCGCGATGATCGTTCCGATGATCAGTGTCGCAAAAAGGCCCAGCGCCATACCGCTCAGACCGTCGATAAAGATCTCGTTTAACCATTTTTTGATCAGTTTCATTTACTGTTCCTCCCTGCACATGGCAAGTACCTGCTCCCACTGCATGGGGCCTCCGAAGAGGTCCAGGGCACTTCCCACGGTCACATTCAGATGATTTCTGCCAAGGTCCTTCAATATCTCAAGATCCTCGAAGCTGTGCACGCCGCCTGCGTAGGTGATGGGCAGCTTGTTCCAGGAGCCGAGAAGCGCTGTCAGTTCCTTCTCGATACCGCTGCTCTTGCCCTCCACATCCACAGCGTGGATCAGGAATTCGTCGCAGTAGGAAGCCAGTTTGTCGAGAAGTTCTATATTGACCTCCTCGTCCGTCATCTTCTGCCAGCGGTCGGTAACGATGCGGTATCCACCTAAGGTCTTCTTGCAGCTTAAGTCAAGCACCAGATGCTCTTTGCCCACAGCTTCCTTAAGCTTCTCCAGGCGCTCGTAGTGGATCCTGCCGTCCTTGAATACGTAGGAAGTCACGATCACGTGGCTTGCGCCCGCCTCCAGAAACTGCGCCGCGTTGTCCGGGGTGATGCCGCCTCCCACCTGGAGTCCTCCGGGATATGCCCGAAGTGCGGATAATGCCTGCTCTTTGGTTGCCTCATAATACTCGCTGTCCGCAGCATTTAAGAGGATGATATGTCCTCCTTTAATACCGGCGTCGCGGTAAAGCGCAGCAAAAAAGCCTGCGTCCTGCTCGGACACAAAGTTCTCCACCGCAAAATCTGCCGCATCCTTCAGGCTGCCGCCTACGATCTGCTTCACTTTTCCGTTATGAATATCGATACAGGGTCTGAATTCCATATTTTTCCTTCTTGCAAAGAACGGCACAGCCAAACAGCTGTACCGTCCGATAATTTGTTTTACTGTGCGTCGATCACATCGCTCATGTTGTAGAGACCGGCGGGCTTGCCTGCTAAGAACTTACTTGCCTGAACGGCGCCCTTGCCGAATACTGCCTTGCTGTATGCAGTGTGGGAGAAGGTGATGACCTCGTCGATGCCGGCGAAGATCACGTCATGCTCGCCGACAATGGTACCGCCGCGAACCGCGCTGATACCGATCTCCTTGTCGGGTCTTACTTCTCTTCTCGCACTTCTGTCAAACACATACTCGTAGGAGTTGTCGAACTCCTCGTTGATGGTGTCCGCAAGAGCAAGTGCGGTACCGCTGGGAGCGTCCAGCTTCAGTCTGTGATGCTTCTCAACAACTTCGATATCGTAGCCTGCGGGAGCCAGGATAGCTGCAGCGTCCTTTAAGAGCTTCAGAAGCAGGTTGATACCGAGAGACATGTTGGCGGACTTAAGAATTGCAACCTTCTCAGAGTCTGCTTTTACTCTCTCAAGCTGTGCTTCGCTTAAACCGGTGGTGCAGAGCACGCAGGGAACCTTCTTAGCCACACAGTAGTCAAGAAGCGCGTCAACTGCCTTCGCGGAAGCGAAATCGATGATGCAGTCAGCCTCTACGGTACACTCCTCAAGGCTTGAAAAAACAGGGTAAGGATAGTGTCCGTCATCTCTGATATCGATACCTGCCACCATCTCCACATCGGGATCTGCAGCTACGATGCCGCTGATGACCTGTCCCATCTTA
Organism: Acetatifactor sp.; assembly: GCA_045643625.1. GTDB lineage: Bacteria > Bacillota > Clostridia > Lachnospirales > Lachnospiraceae > Acetatifactor. Next base: position 9,117 of record JAZULD010000135.1, read on the forward strand.
CCGTTGCATCCATGCATAATCAAACGAATCATTGTACTCATCCTTTCGGGCCGTGATTAGATCAGGCCGTAATTCTCCATTGCCTTCTTCAGTCTTACTACGTTCTTCTCTTCCATGTCGGTCAGAGGCATACGAAGGGGACCGCAATCCATTCCCAGCAGGCTCATTGCCTTCTTAACGGGAATAGGATTTACCTCGCAGAACAGAGCGTCACAAAGTTCAATTGCCTCAAGCTGCATCTTGCAGCTGCCTGCTACATCGCCCTCAAAGTACTTTGCGCAGATGTCATGAGTCTGCTTGGGAGCAACGTTTGCAAGTACGGAGATAACGCCGAGACCGCCTACGGAAAGCAGGGGAACGATCTGGTCGTCGTTGCCGGAGTAGATATCAACACATCCGTCAGCAATGCTTGCGAGCTTAGCGATCCGGCTGATGTTGCCGCATGCTGCCTTCACGCCTACGATGTTCTCAACATCCGTGCAGAGTCTTACAACAGTCTCGGGAAGAATGTTGTAGCCGGTACGACCGGGTACATTGTAAAGAAGGATGGGAAGCTTTACAGAATCAGCCACTGCCTTGAAATGAGCGTACAGGCCGTTCTGAGTTGCCTTGTTGTAGTAGGGGCTTACAAGAAGAAGGCCGTCTGCGCCGTACTTCTCAGCTTCCTGAGAAAGGTAGATCGCGGTCTCGGTGCAGTTGGAACCGGTACCTGCGATAACGGGAACTCTGCCTGCTACTACTTCTACACAATAACGAATTACTTCCAGATGCTCCTCATGGGATAAGGTGGATGCCTCACCGGTGGTGCCGCACGCGATGATGCAGTCGATGCCGCCTGCGATCTGGAATTCGATAATGTTCTTAAACTGATCGTAATCAACCTCGCCGTTGGGCTTCATGGGTGTTACGATCGCTACTGCTGCTCCTTTAAAAATTGCCATTTTTTCCTCCGTTTCTGTCCGCATCCGCAGACACTACAATAATATTGCTGTCCAAGGATTCCTGCCGGCATTTAAAAAATGCCAGCGCAAAATGGCGCTGGCGGATAAACTTACATACAAATATCCTACGATAGCGCCCCATCCGCAAAGCGGATGACAGTCATACAGTTCTTAACTGCATGCCCAAGATCGGAGCCTCAGGAGTTCCTCACTTTCGGCGTCTTCCCCTTTCCGAAACCTTCCTCTGTGCCTGTCACATCCGATTCCTTACTGTTGAAAAACGCAACCTCTACCTTGTAATCGTGTGTATCATATCATTAAATATTTCGACTGTCAATGGCTTTATTGAGCCATTTTAAGCCATTTTCGGGCATTTGTGGCCTATCTGCACTTGACGGTCTCGATTCTTGACACCTCATCGGCAAGACCGAGAATATCTTCGGGCAGCTTGATTCCCGTCAGGATCACGTCGGACTCGCCGCGTCCCTCCACCAGATTCTTAAGGTCGTCCGCGCTGATGATGCTCTGCTCCACCAGTCCCAGGACCTCATCTAAGATCAGCAGATCACATCCGCCGGTGGCAAGCACCTTCTTGGCAAAATTCAGTCCGTTCTTAATATTAATGACCTCGTCATGTTTCCTCTGCTCGGAGAGTTCGTTGTAGTTCTCGTCGGATCTCTCGAAGCGGAAAAACTTGATCTCGGGCTCAAGTCTTCTGAGCAGCTCGGAATCCGCACCGCTTCCCTTCATAAACTGGATCATGACAACGTTTCTTTTCTCTTCTGCCGCCTGAATGGCTCTGCCGATGGCCGCGGAGCTCTTGCCCCTGCCCTCGCCGGTATATACAAAGATCGTTCCCTGCATAGTCTTATCCTCACAAAAGTACTTCACATCTTTCGATGGACTACAAGTTTTTTTGTCAAAATCGATGATTCATACTAACATATTTCCCTTAAAAAGGCAATGTTTCCTTGCATCGCTGTTACAATGGTGCTATACTGTAACAGTTTTGAGGTTCGGAAAACAAGATTTTTTACATGATTTTATTATAAAAAGAAAGGCTGTTTTATGATTCAAAAGAGAGAAGACGTCAGAAACGTTGCAATTATCGCCCATGTCGATCACGGCAAGACCACTCTGGTGGATGAGCTTCTGAAGCAGAGCGGCGTTTTCCGCGAGGGCCAGGAAGTCGCTGAGCGCGTTATGGACTCCAACGACATCGAGCGTGAGCGCGGCATCACGATCCTTTCCAAAAATACCGCAGTCACCTACAAGGGAACCAAGATCAACATCATCGACACCCCCGGCCATGCCGATTTCGGCGGCGAGGTCGAGCGTGTGCTCAAGATGGTAAACGGTGTTATCCTGGTTGTAGACGCTTTTGAGGGTGCAATGCCCCAGACCAAGTTCGTTCTGCGCAAGGCCCTGGACTTAAAGCTCCCCGTTATCGTATGTGTCAACAAGATCGACCGTCCCGAGGCAAGAGCCGAGGAAGTTGTGGACGAGATCTTAGAGCTCTTCCTGGAGCTGGATGCGGACGATTTCCAGTTAGACTGTCCCTTCGTCTTCGCTTCCGCCAAGGCAGGTCACGCTTCCTTGGATATCGACAAGCAGGGCACCGACATGGCTCCTCTGTTTGAGACCATCGTCAATTACATTCCCGCTCCCGAGGGCGATCCCGAGGGCGGCACCCAGGTGCTTATCAGCACCATCGACTACAATGAGTATGTAGGCCGTATCGGCGTCGGCAAGGTTGACCGCGGCTCCGTCAAGGTGAACCAGGAAGTTGTCATCTGCAACCACCACGATCCCGACAAGCAGACCCGCGTGAAGATCAGCAGACTCTACGAGTTTGACGGTCTGAACAAGGTCGATGTAAAAGAAGCCGGCTTAGGCTCCATCGTAGCGATCTCCGGCATCACCGATATCCGCATCGGCGACACCCTCTGTGCACCCGATTTTGCAGAGCCCATTCCTTTCCAGAAGATCAGTGAGCCCACCATCGCGATGCATTTTTGTGTAAATGACTCTCCTCTCGCAGGTCAGGAGGGCAAATATGTAACCAGCCGTCACCTGCGCGACAGACTGTTCCGCGAGCTGAACACCGACGTTTCCCTCCGTGTTGAGGAGACCGACGAGACCGATACCTTCAAGGTTTCCGGCCGCGGCGAGCTGCATCTGTCCGTTCTCATCGAGAATATGCGCCGCGAGGGCTTCGAGTTCGCAGTCAGCAAGGCTGAGGTTCTCTACAAGGAGGACGAAAAGGGCCATCGTCTTGAGCCCATGGAGCTTGCTTACGTGGACGTTCCCAATGAATTTGCCGGCGCAGTTATCGAGAAGCTGGGCATCCGCAAGGGTGAGCTTCGCAACATGTCAAGCATCTCCGGCGGCACCTACACCCGTCTGGAGTTCTCCATTCCCGCAAGAGGCCTGATCGGTTACCGCGGTGAGTTCTTAACCGACACCAAGGGCAACGGTATCTTAAACACCGTCTTCGACGGCTACGGCCCCTACAAGGGAGATATGCAGTACCGCAAGCAGGGTTCCCTGATCGCCTTCGAGGCAGGTGAAGCGATCACCTACGGTCTGTTCAATGCACAGGAGCGCGGCACCCTTTTCATCGGCCCCGGCGAAAAAGTATATGCCGGCATGGTAGTCGGTGAGACCGGCCGAAGCGAGGACATCGAGATCAATGTCTGCAAGAGAAAGCAGCTGACCAACACCCGTTCCTCCTCCGCTGACGAAGCACTTCGTCTCACTCCTCCCCGCATCCTCTCCCTGGAGCAGGCACTGGACTTCATCGACACCGATGAGCTCCTCGAGGTAACTCCCAAGAATCTGCGCATCCGCAAGAAGATCCTGGATCCCACCTTAAGAAAACGTGCGGCGATGAAGAAGAACTAAAGCTTCATCCCGAAAAACAAAACAAGGCGTGTGAACACTTCGTTCACACGCCTTGTTTTGTCCTCACGTCATCTGCTTTTCATTCCAAAACCCTTGCAGCATTTCCTTTACTCTATCATTACACATAATGCATACCTTCACATCTGATAATGAATTATGTATGAATGCAAAGATCTGCAAAACTCTTAGCGCATAGAACTTTTGAATATCCGCTGTTTCACATATCGGTTCAAAACACATATCGTCATCTAACGGCAATGATCTGTGATCCCATTGCACTCCTAACAGTTTGTATGTGCTTTTCATAACCCAATCACTACCCCTGTCCTTAATTCTATCGCTTTAATCAAGTATTTTTCCAGCTGTGAATACAATTCCTCCAGCCTTGTGCTCATTGGCTTATTCTTTCTTTGTTTCAACCACGCACTAAGCACCAAGCATTGATTATGGTCAAAAAAATCCACATCCCCATAATCTAATTGATTGGAGCAAATTGAATCTATAGAAGCAACAAAATCCTCCAACAAAATCCATGAATCTGCCTCTTCTCCAACAAATCTTTCTCCTTCATCATGATCAATAGTAACTGGCAGGCAGGGAATATCTCCATACATTTCCAACCCCTCCATACATTTTATTAATTCGAATTTCATACTACATTTCCTCCCGTTTCTTTATTTTGAAATGGGTTTCCTTGTCATTTCCAGGAGTGCCATCCAGCTTCACATATGTTTTTGTTACGTTGTCATAAATTCTCAGATAGCCACTCGCCATATCGGCAATAACATTATATCGTTCTCCAAAAAATATCATTTTCTGTTTATTAACTTTCGATGTGAATTTCGGTGCAAAACGATCAATTATTTCATTAATATTCACTTTGGTCTTAATCCAATCTGTATTATGTTTTACGTTCTATTTCGATTATGGCATACTAAGGAAACCTCATAAGCACATAGCATTTTTAGCACGTGTACTTATTTTATTGTCGGTATAGAACCTCGAAAATCTCAGGGCCCCATTAATACCGATTTCTTTATCCCTCCAATTATATGTATTCATTGATAATATCATAATACGCCACACACTTCTCGGTAAGTCTCGCGATTGCATCCTCCAAATAGCCGGAAAGCTGCGCGATTGCATTCTCATCCGGCTGTTCACTAAGTTTAAGTCTGTCAAGCTCCTCCTGCATTCTTATGACCACACTCTCCGCCCGCTCAAATTCCTCCATGCATAACCGCATCTGCCAGTCCACATAGGCTTCCTCGGTGCCAAGGGGTCTGCTCTCATGGCGCTCCGCCTTAGGAACTGCCCTCATATCCGCGATCAGTGCCTGGTCCTCGGCTGCGATCAATGCTCCGATGTCACCGCCCTGCTCTTTGGCCTTCTTCAGACGCTCGATGTAATGACTGTAGGAGAAGGGATAATAGAGCACCTTTCCGCCCTCGATCACAAGCAGCGCATCCGCCACCTTGTCGATCAGATAACGGTCGTGAGATACGATCAACATCGTGCCCGCATAAACCTTAAAAGCGCTCTCCAGAGTCTCCTTTGCGGCAAGGTCCATGTGGTTGGTGGGCTCGTCAAGCAGCAGGAAATTCGGTCCTGCGCAGAGAAGCTCGGCAAGAAGCAGCCTGCTCTTCTCTCCGCCGGATAGGCTTGATACCTTCACGGAAGCGTCCTTGCCCCGGAAGCGGTATTTGGCCAGCGTGGTGCGCACGTCCTTCTCGTTCCACGCCGGGAACAGATCGTGGAAATGCTCGACCACCGCTCTCTCATCCCGGATCTCGGCAGTCTTCTGATCAAAATAGCCTATCGTCGTCCGGTTTCCCAGCGTACATTTGCCGTCAAGAGGCGCAAGCAGTCCTGCCACCGTCTTAAGAAAACTGGTCTTTCCGGCACCGTTTGGTCCGATGATGCCGATCTTCTGTCCCTTTTTCAGGCGGAAAGAGATCTCCGCGACAGGCTTCTCATAGCCGATCTTCAGAAGCTCCGTCTCAAGCATCCACTTGCTGCCGGGTACCTGTGGCTCAATAGGCTCCTCAAAGCGGTAAGCCTCATCCTCCGAAGGCTTCTCCATCAGCTCCATTCGCTCGATGATCTTCTTGCGGGATCTGGCAAAAGCAGCCTTCTTTGGCTTATTTTTAAAGCGCTCGATCAGCGCATTCTGTCTCTCAAGTTCTTCCTGCCGGCGCTCGTAGGCCTTCCTGTCGGCCAGCATCTTCCTGTATTTCTCCTCGCGGTACGCGGTATAATTGCCCGCGTAGCGCCTAAGCCTTCCTCTGTCGACCTCATAGATGACCTCCGCGATCCTGTCGAGGAAAAAACGGTCGTGGGATACGAACACCACAGCCTTCGGATAATCTGTCAGATACTCCTCCAGCCACCCCACCGCCTCCATATCCAGGTGATTGGTAGGCTCGTCCAGGATCAATAGGTCGGGCATGGACAATAATAATCGTATCAGCGAGAGTCTGGTCTGCTCTCCGCCGGAAAAAGAGCCGATCTTTCGGCCTTTGACCTCTTTTTTCAGACCAAGGCCCGTGAGCATGCGGTCAAATTCCTGCTCGAAGACAAAGCGCTCCGGCGCGAACAGATCTCCGCCCGTCTGCGGATTCAGGCGCGCATACTCTGCAAGCACCAGCTCCTCCACCGTCATCTCGGGATCCAGACTCAAGGTCTGGGTGAGCATCGCCTTGGTGATGTCGCGGTCCGTAGTAAAAACAGGTCCCTGTCTCTTATCGTCTCTGTCGGGAGTCAGCTCCCCCGCAAGCATTCTTAAGAAAGTGGTCTTGCCGGAGCCGTTTGGACCTACGATGCCGATCTTCTCCCTGCCACGCACTTCAAAATCGATGTGCGACAGGATCTCTTTGCCGCCCAGTGAAACTGTGGCGTTATGTATTTCCAGACGCATGGCTGACCTCCTTTCCTTGTTTCAGCGGTCTGCTAAGTCTTCCCGCTTCGTATCTTCTGCGCTCCGGCTTTATGCATCTTAGCAATTCCTCGTCTTCCGGCAGCGCCGCGCGCAGTTTAACGTCCGCCCTTGGCTTTCACGTCTTTTTTCTTCATCTTGTACAGTTCCTCCGCCGCCAGTCTGGTCTTCGCAACCACATCTGTCTGCTCCTTGGGGAAGCAATAATACTGCTCTGCGGCGGTACCGATCTCGATCATGTCGCCGATCTCATACCAGTAGTAATCGGAGTACAGGCTGTAGGACGCCAGGGGACTCTGCTCGTAGTGGAGCTTGCCCTCGCAGCCATCCAGCACAAAACCGTCGGCACTGTGCTTAAGCATGCCCTCGCCCACACGGTAGACTGCCTTTGTGTTCACCATCATATAGATATCCACAGGCAGTTCCAGCTTGTAGGTACCCTCAGTCAGCTCCCTGCCCACGCATTCGCGCTCCCAGGCATACCAGTCGGGGATGTGGTCGAAAGCAGTCTCGCCGTCTTTTGCCGCAAGCGCGCCATACTCGGTCAGTTCATATTCTTTGCCGCAGTATGTGCAGGTCAGAGCAGTGCCCTTGCCCACCATTTTGCCCTCGGTCTCACAGTGAGGACAACGGTACAGCACACGATTCAGGCAATCCGCGCGGAAAGGCTCGTCGATGCGCACCTTTCTGTCACGCTGACTGCGGAAATGATCGTAGGTAAAAGCCTCCGCCAGGATCTCGTTTAACTCTGCGGCACTCTTCTCCGCGATCTCCTCGGGAGAAAGTAAATATTTCATGGTTGCGGACACATCCACCTTGCGGATCTGCAGATTGTTATAGAGAGGATCCCTGCCAAAAGCGCCCTCCGTGCGGATCAGCACCACAGGAGCCTTCAGCATTTTCACAAGCTTGCCCAGACTCTCGGGCAGAGGTGTCTGCGTGCCGTCAAAACTGTAGCTGGCTTCCGGGTACATGAGCACGCTTGAACGAAGCTCCTTTACCGCATAGATAATGTCCTTGATCAGCGCCATCTCGGGAATGAATTTATGAGTGGGGATGCAGCCGATACGGCGCATCAGCCATTCCTTGCCCACAAAACCGTCGTAGGTGCAGACGATCTGGAAAGGGTTGGGATAGAGAATGCTTGACGCGATCTCCAGATCGATGAAGCTGGAGTGATTCATGAGAATCAGCGCGGGCTCGCCGGGCGCAAGCTTCTCCATACCGATCTTCTCGCAGGTGAAATTCGTCTTCTTTAAGTCTCCTGCGGACAATGTCTTTAACAGCCATCTGAAAAAAGGTGCAGGCTTCATTGGCTTCTCATGCGCGGAAGCAGGCTGCTTTATGACCTCTTCATAGGCCATATCCTTCACTTTGATCTTCATGTTTTTCCCCTCATTTTGAAAAAGAAGGACCCAGGGCTCATAGAACCTTCGGTCCTTTATATCGTGTTATTTCTTTCGGGCGCCCCGCAATGCAGACGCCTTCGTCAGCCAAATTCTTCGGGCACTTCTCCGGGCGTCCGCCCCGCTTATGCCTGCTTCTTGCTTGCAAGCGCACGCTCTTTCAGTTCCTCTGCGTTCTGCAGCGCTGCATCGCTTAAGGTATCGCTTCCGAGGAGTCTTGCCAGCTCTTCGATGCTCTCCCTGCCCTCGATGGGACGGATGTCTGTGATGGTCCTGTCGTCGCTGCTGCTCTTTTCGATGACAAAATGCGCGTCCGCCATGGCTGCGATCTGAGGCAGATGGGTGATGCACAATACCTGATGTGCGCTCGCCACCTTGCCCAGCTGCTCGGAGACCTTGAAGGCGGTCCTTCCGCTGATGCCGGCGTCGATCTCGTCAAAGATCAGCGTGTCGATGTCATCCTTGCCGGCCTGCATGGTCTTAATTCCAAGCATGATTCTGGAAAGTTCACCGCCGCTGGCCACCTGTCCCAGAGGTTTTCTCTCCTCGCCGGGATTGGTTGAGATCAGGAATTCCACATCGTCGGCACCCTTCTCTGTGATCTGGTTAGCTTCTGTAACAGCGACTGCAAAATCGACTGTCTGGAAATTCAGATTCTCAAGGATCTCGGTAAGCTTCGCCGAGAACTCCTCCGCACATTTCGTGCGGATCGCGGTCACCTTTTCACAGGCTGCAAGGAGCAGTTTTTCCTGAGCCGCAAGCTCTTTTGTAAGTCCCTGCAGGTACGCGTCATAGTCACTTAATTTGTCCAGAAAAGCCTGCTGCTTCTCCAGATATGCCAGAACGTCCTCAATGGTACGTCCGTATTTTCCCTTTAAGTGATTGAGCAGATTCAGGCGGTCCTCCACCTCTTTAAAATCGCGCTCATCAAACTCGCAGCTGTCGAGATAGGCGCTGACCTCTCGGTTGTAGCCGGACAGAAGGTCCTCCACCTGGGTCAGCTGCGCAAGCAGATCCTCAATCTCCGTATCATACTGCGCCACACCGTGCAGCAGGCGGATGGCTCTGCTCACACCGTTTCCTGCGCCCTCGGCACTGTCATTGCCCGTATAGCGGTAGCTCTCGCTCAGACTGTCCGTGATGCGCCTTGCATTCGACATCTTGCGGTAGAGCTGTTCAAGCTCCTCGTCCTCGCCGACAACAAGATGCGCTTCCTCGATCTCGCGAACCTCAAATTCTGCGAGTGCCTGTTCTCTCTGCCTGGTCTGCTCGTCCATGCGCTCTTCTTCGATGGTCTTTCGAAGTCTTTTTACTGCGCTGTAAGCCTCTTTTACAGCTGCCACAGGCTCTGCCAGTTCCTCGCCGCAGTAGTTGTCCAGGATCTCAAGGTGCTTGCTCTTCTTGAGGAGCGACTGGTGCTCGTGCTGTCCGTAGACATCGATCAGCACCTCCGCAAGCTCTTTTACCTGCTTTGCGGTCACGGTCTCTCCGTTTATCTTACTGGTGCTCTTGCCGCCAAGGTAGCGTCTGCTGATAATGACAGAATCCTCACCGTCATCCAGTTCAAGCTCCCTAAGCTTCTCGGTCACCTTCTCATTTTCATCATAAAAAACAAGCTCAACAAGAGCGCTGTCCGCACCCTTTCTGAGCATGTCCTTCTCAAATTTGCCGCCAAGTGCCAGCCCGATGGAGCCCATCAGGAGGGATTTGCCGGCGCCGGTCTCACCGGTTAAAATGTTGAGTCCCGGCCCGAATTCAATTTCCGTTTCTTCGATCAATGCAAGATTTTTTACATGCAGGCTCTGCAGCATAATGTCACCATGCCTTTCCGACCATTCTCCATGCTGCGTCCCGGGCTTCCGGGCTCTCCCATCGCAGTCCTCCCCGATCTGCAACGGGTTATTTCTCGATCAGTGTGTGGATCTTCTCCATCAGGTTCTGGGTATCCTCCACAGTGCGCACTGCCACCATAATGGTGTCATCGCCGGCGATACAGCCCACGATCTCGGTAAAATTCATTGCGTCAAGCGCAGCGGCAACGGCCATAGCCATGCCGGAAACAGTCTTGATCACCAGAATATTCTGTGCCATGTCCATGGTTGCAAAACCATCCCTGAGCACGCGGATATACTTATCGCCCAGCTGCTTGTCGTCCTTCTGGACAGCCACATACTTCTGGCGTCCTTCGCCGGTGGGCACCTTGGAGAGCTTCAGCTCTCTGATATCTCTGGAGACGGTTGCCTGGGTCACTGCGTAACCGTCCTCTCTGAGGCGATCAGCCAGTTCCTCCTGGGTCTCAACGTTGTACTTCTCGATGATCTCTATAATTTTTTCCTGTCTTTTCTTCTTCATAGAATTCTCCCCTTTTTACGAAACTAAAGTTGATCAGCCGCTCATCTTGCGGTGCAGGACCTCAAGGAAGCTTACCTTGCTTAATTTGATGAACTCTGCACTCTGCTTAGAGCTTGTTACAGTAATGTGTTCTCCGGTTTTCAGTTCGATGGTGTGTGCCGCATCGAAGCTGGCCTCCACCTTCTGAATGCTGCCCTCCTTGCCCTCGGGGATCTCGATGTCGATCACGTCCTCGGGTGAGAGGATAATGCTTCTCTGATTCAGAGTGTGGGGACAGATGGGCGTCACCATCATCAGTCTTGCAGCGGGCTCCACGATGGGACCTCCTGCCGACAGATTGTATCCTGTGGAGCCTGTGGGTGTGGTCACGATCACACCGTCCGCCTGGTAGGAATTTAAAAATTGTCCGTTGACATATACGTTGAAGCTGATGATCTTCAGGGAACCGGTTCTGTTGATGACGATGTCGTTGAGGGCCCAGCCCTCCTCTGTGCGGCCGTCCGCAAAAACAGCGGAAGCCTCCAACATCATGCGGCTCTCCTGTCCGTAGTCGCCCTCGATCAGGCGGTCTAAGGACTCCTCAAGATTGCCTGCCTCGATCTCTGTCATATAGCCCAAAGTGCCCAGATTCACGCCGATAAGCGGCACTCTGTGCTCCTTGAACTCACGGACCGCCTGCAGCACAGTGCCGTCGCCGCCGAGCACCAGCATGCAGTCGATGCTCTCGTCAAAGCGAAACTCCTCACTGTGGGTGTGCTTCACGGTGACCCGCATGCCTCTGTCCTCCAGATACTCGCGGATCCTGCCTGTGACCTTAAGATCTTTGTCCTTATAGGTATTGGTGTAGATCAGAAAATGTTTCATCCGCAGCTCCTTTTGCCTATAAACTGTGGGATTCCTCCACTGTAGATGCGATTTTGGTCTTCCACTCATCTGTGTTGGAAAGACCGCTCTTTTCGTCTACGATCGTATGGAGCGCTGTCTCTGCATCGTGCTCCGAAAGTGCCAGGATCTCCTCTGAGATCTCTTCTGCCTTGCGGATATGTACCAGATATTCGATGTTGCCCTCGGGTCCCTTGATGGGGGAATAATCCAGGTTCACCACCTCAAAGCCTACGCTTGCGGCATAGTCAACGATCTTGTGGATCACCTCTCTGTGGATCTCGGGCTCTCTTACGACTCCGTTTTTGCCGACCTTGTCTCTTCCCGCCTCGAACTGGGGCTTGATCAGACATACCATCTCACCGCCTGCCTTCAGCAGATTCCTCGCGGGGATCAGGATCTTGGTCAGGGAGATAAAGGATACATCTACGCTGGCAAAATCCAGATCGTCCTCGATGTCCTCTCTCACCATATATCTGAAGTTGGTCTGCTCCATGCAGACAACTCTCTCATCATTGCGCAGCTTCCAGGCTAACTGTCCGTGTCCCACGTCCACGGAATAGACCTTGGATGCGCCGTTCTGCAGCATGCAGTCGGTAAAACCGCCGGTGGAAGCACCGATGTCCATGCAGACCTTGCCGTCCAGGGAAAAACCCCACTTGTCCATGGCCTTCTCAAGCTTCAGACCGCCTCTGCTCACATATTTCAGGGTACTTCCCTTGACGGTGAGTCTGATCTTGCTCTCGTCAAAAGTCGTTCCCGCCTTATCTTCTCTCTGGTCGTTGACAAAGACATTGCCGGCCATGATGATGGCCTTGGCCTTCTCTCTGGAGGGCGCATAGCCCTGATTGACCAAAATGACATCCAGACGTTCCTTCATGAAGTCCTATAGTCCCTTCTTTTTCTACTTACTTCTCTTTTCTTCGATGCGCGCTGCGATGCTCTCTGCATCCAGACGAAGTGCCTTTTTCAAAAGACCTACATTGCCGTGCTCCACATAGGTGTCGGGCAGGCTGATGTTCAGGAAAGCGTTGTCAAGACCGCTTCTGTTCATGTGGTCCAGCACCTTCTCGCCGTATCCGCCGCAGGATACATTCTCCTCAACGGTGACGATGAGTCTGTGATTCCTGCATGCCTCTGTGACTGCCTCCTCGTCAATGGGCTTCACAAAACGGGCATTGATAAGGCTTACAGAATAGCCCTTCTCCTTCAGGATCTCTCTTGCGCGCTCTGCCTCCTTCACCATGCTGCCCACGGCAAAGATGGCGATATCGCTCTCAGTGTAGATCCACTCCGCCTTACCGCATTCCACGGGCGCGCGGAAGTCCTTCAGACCGTCGTAGGCCTCGCCTCTGGGATAACGGATGGCGATGGGCGCCTTAAGCTCCAATGCAAACTTCAGCATGTCGGAGAGCTCCCACTTGTTCTTGGGCGCACAGACGTGCATATTGGGGATACCTGTAAGGTAGGTAAAATCAAAGATACCCTGATGGGTCTCGCCGTCGCTTCCTACCAGTCCGGCTCTGTCAACGGCAAAGATCACGGGCAGATTCTGCAGACATACATCATGCACGATCTGGTCGTAGGCTCTCTGAAGGAAGGAGGAATAGATGGCAACGATGGGCTTCATGCCGCCTGCCGCAAGTCCTGCCGCAAAGGTGACTGCGTGCTCCTCGGCAATACCAACGACAAAAAACCGCTCGGGATAAATGTTTCGGAAGCGTTTTAAGCCTGTTCCGTCGGGCATTGCTGCGGTGATCGCCACCACTTTCTCGTCCCTTGCGCCCAGCTTGCACATCACGGTGGAGAACACATCGGTGTAGCTGGAGGCCTTCTTGGGATTGGTGGGAAGACCGGTATTCACATCGAAGGGCTCTGTTCCGTGGAATCTTGCGGGATGTCTCTCCGCAGGGCCGAAGCCCTTGCCCTTCTGGGTATGTACATGGATCATAACGGCACCCTTGACGCGCTTGGCCTCATTCAGTACACGCATGATCGCAGGAATATCATGTCCGTTTACGGGACCTAAGTAGGTGATGCCCATGTCCTCGAAGAGCATGCCGGGGATCACCATCTGCTTCATACTGCTCTTCACTCTGCGCAGCTTGTCCACCACGCGGGGGGAACCGCTTAAGACATTGTAGACGCCCTCCTTGAAATCAAGGTAGCGGTCTGCGGTTCGGATATTGTTCAGATATTTGGAAACACCGCCCACATTCTCGGATATGGACATGTTGTTGTCGTTCAGAATAATGATAAAATTGGTATCCAGCTTGGCAGCATTGTTCAGAGCCTCGTAGGCCATACCGCCGGTCAGGGAACCGTCGCCTATCACGGAAACGACTGTAGACTGCTCTCCGCATAAGTCTCTCGCCTTCACAAGGCCGAGGCCCGCGGAAAGAGATGTGGAACTGTGTCCGGTGTCAAAGGAGTCAAAATCGCTCTCCTTGCGCTTGGGAAAGCCGCTCATGCCGCCGTACTGACGCAGCGCATCAAAGCCCTCCTTGCGTCCCGAGAGAAGCTTGTGAGTGTAGGACTGATGTCCCACGTCCCAGACGATCTTGTCGCTTGGAAGGTCCAGCGCAAGATGAAGCGCCATGGTAAGCTCCACGCAGCCCAAATTAGAACCCAGATGGCCGCCGGTGACACTGATCTTCTCGATCAGGAAATCTCTGATCTCCTGGGCGAGAGCGCCGTAGTTCTCCGGTGCGATCTTCTTTATATCATTGGCTTGTTCGATTTGTTCAAGATACATTTGCTATCCTTGCTCCGACAAGTGTCGGCGGTTTATTTGGTCCTGCAGATCAGGGATTCGATCAGTGCACGCAGGAATTCCTTGTCTCCGGGGAGACTGTCAAGAAGTTCAAGCGCCCTTGCGGAAATGCTCTCAACATCCTTCTGTGACTTCTCAAGACCGTTGATGGTCACATAGGTCTGCTTGTTGTTCTGGGCATCGCTGCCGATGGGCTTGCCCAGCTCCTCGGCTGTTCCCACAACATCCAGGATATCATCCTTGATCTGGAAAGCCACACCCACGCATTCGCCGCACTGTTCCAGGGTGCTCAGCGCGTTCTCGTCCGCTCCCGCCAGAGCCGCGCCCACCATCATGGCAGACTGGATCAGGGCTCCGGTCTTCAGCTTATGGATAAAAAGGAGCTTATCCTCGGTGAGGATGCCCTCTGTCTTGTCATTCTCAACATCAGCGGTCTGTCCGCCGATCATGCCGTAAATACCGGCTTTTCTGCCAAAGATCTGCAGTGCCGCTGCTCTGCGGCGCATATCCTCGGCGCTTACCGTATCGCGGAAGCTTCCGATGGCGGTCTCAAAGGCCAGATTAAGAAGTCCGTCACCTGCAAGAACGCCCATGGCATCTCCGTAGACCACCCAGGTGGTCTTGCGTCCTCTGCGGTACTCGTCGTTGTCCATGGCGGGCAGATCGTCGTGCACCAGGGAATAGGTGTGCAGCATCTCCATGGCCGCCATAAAGGGCTCGACCGCTGCATCCTTGCCGCCAAACAGTCTGTAGCACTCCTGCATCAGCATGGGGCGCAGTCTTTTGCCTCCCGCAAGGAGGCTGTAGTTCATCGCCTCGATGACCGTCTTCTGATAGCCGGTCTCCTCGGGCAGGTATTTTTTTAAAATCTCTTCGATGGAAGCAGTCTTCTCTCGCATTGCTTCCTGAAAGGTCATTTTATCCATTTTATCTCCGTCCTGCGGGTCAAAGTTCCTCCAGAGTGCCCTGCTCGGTGAGCTTCAGCACCTGCTTCTCCACGCGGTCGATCTGTTCGTTGCATGTCCTGAGCACTTCCATGCCCTTGCTGTACGCACTGAACGCGTCCTCAAGGGACAGGTCCTCATCGGAGAGCACCTCGATCAGTTCATCCAGCATCTCAAAATTCTCCTCCAGAGTGCGGGGAGTCTGTTCATTGTTATTCATAGACTTTCGCTTCCTTTACGATTGCATCGATCTGTCCGTCGCTGACACGGATCGTCAGCTTCTCTCCAACTTGTACGCTTCCTGCGCTCTTAACGCCTCTGCCCGCCTCATCGCTGACGTAGGCAAAACCGCCCGTCAGTCTGTCAAGAGGTGACAGTCCCTTCATCTTCTCGGCAAGAATGGCTAACGTATGACGCCTTGCGCGCAGAATACTCTGCATTCTCTCCTCCAGGCGCTCTCCCGCGCGAAGTGCATGCATCTTCTGTTCGCGGATGCGTCCCGCGGGGCTGTAGGCCTTAAGCCTCTCCTCCCTGACACGGGCACGAAGCCGCGCGTCACGGATGCGCCTTGCCATCTGCTCCGAAAGTGCGTCGGCATATCCCTCGAGCACGGAATCGATCTCGCGGATATCCATGACCGCAAGCTCTGCCGCTGCCGAAGGCGTGGGAGCACGAAGGTCCGAAACATAATCTATGATGGTGGTGTCCGTCTCATGACCCACCGCGGAAATGATCGGCACACTGCAGTCAAAGACCGCCTGCGCCACGATCCTCTCATTGAAGGCCCACAGATCCTCAATGGATCCGCCGCCTCTGCCGACGATCATCACATCCACACCCAGCTGTTCCAGGGCATGAATACCGTTTACGATGCTCGCGGCCGCGTACTCACCCTGCACGATGGCAGGATAGAGAATGATCTGCACATAGGGGTTCCTGCGGCTTGCGATCTGAATGATATCGCGCACTGCCGCGCCGGTGTCCGCAGTGACCACACCCACTGTCTTCACAAACTTAGGGATAGGCTGCTTGTACTCCTGTGCAAACATGCCGGATTCAGCCAGTTCTTTTTTCAGCTGCTCATACTTCTCGTAGAGCTGACCGGTGCCGTCAAGGGTGATCTCCTTAGCGTAGAGCTGGTACTTGCCGTCCCGCTCGTAGATGTCCACCGTGCCGCTTACAACGACCTGCTGTCCTTCCGACATATGAAAAGAAAGACCCCCCCGGCTACCGGCAAACATAACGCAATTAATGGTACCTTTGGGATCCTTCAATGTGAAATAAATATGTCCGGAGGAGTGATACTTGCAGTTGCTGACCTCGCCCTTTACGCGGATCGCCTGCAGGAAATAATCCTGCGCGAACATATTTTTGATGTATGCATTCAGTTGTCCTACTGTATATACATTGCGAATCTTACTCACCCTGCTTTACGACCTTGGACAAAATTGCATTGACAAAACCGCCCGAGTTCTCCTGACCGTAGGTCTTGGCGATCTCAACAGCCTCGTCGACGGCAACGCCTGCGGGAATGTCGCTGTCAAAAAGGATCTCATAGGCCGCAAGACGAAGAACCGTCAGCTCGACCTTACCGATTCGTGCAACAGTCCAGCCGTCGGTGTTCTTCTCGATCACGGAGTCAAGCTCGGGGAGCTTCTCCTGGATCTTTAAGAACTTGCCGGAGATATAATCCTCTTCCTTCTCGGTCAGCACTGTCTCGCCGTCATCGAAAAACAGCTTCATCTGTTCGGGCATTTCCTCGGGAGAATTGAATTCCACGCGGAATAAGAGCTTAAAAAGATGCTCTCTCTGTTCATGTCTTCCCATATTTTTACCGTTCCCGCCGCTTACGCGCAGCGTTTTCCTTCCTCAAAAAGTCTGATCTTAGTCTACCTTGATACCTGCGATGCGGATGTTGACATCGGTGCAGTTTAAGCCGGTCATGTTCTCGATCGCGCTCTTAACCTTGCTCTGAACCTGCTTGCAGGTGGTGGGGATATTGTAGCCGTACTCCATGGTAACGGTGAGCTCTACCTTAACGTCGCGCTCGTTCACGTCGACCTTAACGCCCTTGGTCAGATTCTTCATGCCGACCTTGCTCATCAGCTCGTTGGTGATATTGCCTGCCATAGCGCTCACGCCCTCAACCTCGGTGGTTGCCAGGGATGCGATCATTGCTACGACATCGTCAGCGATCTGTACAGCGCCGATGTTCTCGTCTTCCTGCAGGATCACGGTACTCTTCTGTGTATCTTTTTCCATATATGTTTACCTCCTAATAGTCATGGGCAATTGTCTCACCCATCAGTATACCATTTTTACGGTCATTTGTCATCAATAAAAGCTTGGTGCGTCCCTCGCTTATTCGCGTCCGAACTCGGTGAGCACCAGTCCGGGATTGCGGTCCAAAGTCATGCCCACACTCCAGGAATTTACGAACAATAACAGAGGATTGCCCTTCATATCCTTGACCTTCTTCATGTCGGAAGTACCGGTCAGTTTGGCAACATCCACCTCATCCTTGTTCTCGATCCAGCGGATATGCTCATAGGGCAGGTTCTCCATGCGGATCTCAACATTGTACTCGTTCTCCAGACGGTACTTCAGTACATCGAACTGCAGCACGCCCACAACGCCTACGATGATCTCCTCCATACCGGAGTTGATCTCCTGGAAGATCTGGATCGCACCCTCCTGGGCGATCTGCTGAACACCCTTGGCGAACTGTTTTCTCTTCATGGTGTCGATCTGACGAACTCTTGCAAAATGCTCGGGAGCGAAGGTGGGAATACCCTCGTAGCAAAACTTCTCCTTGGGCATGCAGATGGTGTCTCCGATGGAGAAAATACCGGGATCGAACACGCCGATGATATCGCCCGCATATGCCTCGCTTAAGATCTTACGCTCATCCGCCATGATCTGCTGGGGCTGAGAAAGACGCATGATCTTGTTGCCCTGCACGTGACGAACTTCCATGCTGGCATCGAATTTGCCGGAGCAGATTCTCATGAATGCGATACGGTCTCTGTGAGCCTTGTTCATATTAGCCTGGATCTTGAAGACAAAAGCACTGAAATCCTGCTCGGTGGGCTCGATCACACCGATGTCTGCCATTCTGGGCAGGGGTGTGGTGGTCATCTTCAGGAAGTGCTTTAAGAAAATCTCTACACCGAAGTTGGTAAGCGCGGAACCGAAGCAGACGGGGGTAAGCTTACCTCTTCTGACCTCGTCGAGATCGAATTCGGCGCTTGCGCCGTCGAGAAGCTCAACCTCCTCAAGCAGTTTGTCAGCCGCCTTGTCGCCGATGATCTCGCGAAGATGTGCCTCATCCTTAACGGGAATCTCGGTAGCAATACCTTCCTTAGTACCCTTCTCGGTGTCGGAGTATGCGATAACGCATCTGCTCTCTCTGTCATATACGCCCTTGAATTCCTTACCGGAACCGATGGGCCAGTTGATGGGACAGGTCGCAATGCCAAGCTCCTTCTCGATGTCGTCCAACAGCTCGAAGGTATCGTTGGCATCTCTGTCCAGCTTATTAATAAAGGTAAAGATCGGAATACCTCTCATACCGCAGACCTTGAACAGCTTACGGGTCTGGGCCTCAACACCCTTGGAAGCGTCGATGACCATGACTGCGGAATCGGCTGCCATCAGAGTTCTGTAGGTATCCTCTGAGAAGTCCTGATGTCCGGGGGTATCCAGAATATTGATGCAGTAGCCGTCGTACTCGAACTGCAGAACGGAAGAAGTTACGGAAATACCTCTCTCCTTCTCGATCTCCATCCAGTCGCTCACTGCATGTCTTGCGGTCGCCTTACCTTTTACACTTCCTGCCAGATTGATCGCTCCTCCGTAGAGCAGGAACTTCTCTGTCAGGGTCGTCTTACCTGCATCGGGGTGGGAAATGATGGCAAAGGTTCGGCGGCGGTTTATTTCTTCTGCATAATTACTCACTATTATTCCTCCAATATGAATATCCGGTCCTGCCGGCTCGTTTCATTAAGTCATTATCTCGGAGTATTGTACCACAACTTCCCCCGCTCCTGCAAAGTTTTTTATTATCTTATTGAAGATATCCGTTATTTTTCATAAGAAAAAACCGATTGGGGAGCCGTCTTTTATTTATTCTCATAAAAATATTTTTCTGCTTTCCTTTCTGAGTGAAACGCTATATAATAGGTGAGATATAGATATACAAAAGTTCATATGTTTATAATTAAGGAGGAGAACTATGCCGAAACGTACAGACATCCATAAGATCCTGATCATCGGTTCGGGCCCCATCATTATCGGTCAGGCCTGCGAATTCGCTTACTCAGGAACACAGGCTTGTAAAGCACTTCGCAAGCTTGGCTATGAAATCGTTCTTGTTAACTCTAACCCCGCAACCATCATGACCGACCCTGAGATCGCTGATGTGACCTACATCGAGCCCCTCAATGTTGAGAGACTTGAGCAGATCATCTGTAAGGAACGTCCCGACGCTGTACTCCCCAACCTGGGTGGTCAGTCCGGCTTAAACCTTTGCTCCGAGCTTGCTGCAAAGGGCATCCTTGCAAAGTACAACGTACAGGTCATCGGTGTACAGATCGACGCTATCGAGCGCGGTGAAGACCGTATCGCTTTCAAGAACTCCATGAAAGAGCTCGGTATCGGAATGCCTAAGAGCGACGTTGCTTACAGCGTTGAAGAGGCTCTCGGCATTGCAGATCAGCTGGGTTATCCCGTAGTTCTTCGTCCCGCATATACCATGGGCGGTGCCGGCGGCGGTCTCGTTCGTAATAAGGAAGAGCTTTCCGTTGTCTGCGCAAGAGGTCTTCAGGCTTCTCTCGTAGGTCAGGTACTGGTTGAGGATTGCATGCTCGGCTGGGAAGAGCTCGAGCTTGAGGTCGTACGTGATGCAGACAACAACATGATCACCGTCTGCTTCATCGAGAATATCGATCCCATCGGTGTTCACACCGGCGACTCCTTCTGCTCCGCTCCCATGCTGACCATCCCCGAGGATGTTCAGAAGGAACTGCAGAAGCAGGCATACCGCATCGTTGAATCCATCGAGGTTATCGGCGGTACCAATGTTCAGTTTGCACGCGATCCCATCTCCGGCCGTATCGTTGTAATCGAGATCAACCCCAGAACCTCCCGCTCCTCCGCTCTTGCTTCCAAGGCAACCGGTTTCCCCATCGCTTTAGTACCCGCTATGCTGGCTTGCGGCCTTACCTTAAAGGACATCCCCTGCGGCAAGTACGGTACCCTGGACAAGTATGTTCCCGATGGTGACTATGTTGTAATCAAGTTCGCTCGCTGGGCTTTCGAAAAGTTCAAGGGCGTTGAAGATAAGTTAGGTACTCAGATGCGCGCCGTTGGTGAAGTAATGAGTATCGGTAAGACCTACAAGGAGGCTTTCCAGAAGGCTATCCGCTCTCTTGAGATCGGCCGTGCAGGTCTTGGTTTTGCCAAGAATTTCAATGATCTTACTCTGGAAGAGCTCTTAAAGAGACTTGAGAACGCATCCAGTGAGAGACATTTCCTTATGTATGAAGCACTCCGCAAGGGTGCGACCGTTGACCAGATCTTCGAACTCACCAAGGTTAAGCACTACTTTGTTGAGCAGATGAAGGAGCTGGTTGAGGAAGAGGAAGCACTTCTTGCATGCAAGGGTTCCCTTCCTTCCGATGAAGCACTCATCAGCGCTAAGAAGAACGGTTTCTCCGATAAGTACTTAGCTCAGCTGCTTGACATTTCCGAGGATGACGTTCGCAACAAGCGTCTCGCTCTCGGCGTTGAGGAGGCATGGGAAGGCGTACACGTAAGCGGTACTCAGGACAGCGCTTACTACTACTCCACCTACAACGCTCCCGACAAGAACCCTGTCAACAGCGACAAGCCCAAGATCATGATCCTCGGCGGCGGTCCCAACCGTATCGGCCAGGGTATTGAATTTGACTACTGCTGTGTACACGCAGCACTGGCACTTAAGAAGCTCGGTTTCGAGACCATCATTGTTAACTGTAATCCCGAGACCGTTTCTACCGACTACGATACCTCCGACAAGCTCTACTTCGAGCCTCTTACCCTTGAGGATGTATTAAGCATCTACAACAAGGAGAAGCCTCTCGGCGTTATCGCACAGTTCGGCGGCCAGACTCCTCTGAACCTTGCATCCGCTCTTGAGAAGAACGGTGTCAAGATCCTCGGTACCTCTCCTGCAGTCATCGACCTTGCAGAGGACAGAGATCAGTTCCGTATGGTTATGGACAAGGTCGGAATTCCCATGCCTGAGTCAGGAATGGCTTCCAACGTTGAAGATGCACTTCAGATCGCTGAGAAGATCGGCTATCCCGTAATGGTTCGTCCTTCCTACGTACTCGGCGGCCGCGGCATGGAAGTTGTTTACGATGCAGAGAGCATGGTAGGCTACATGAACGCAGCTGTTGGCGTAACTCCCGATCGTCCTATCCTGATCGACCGCTTCTTAAATCACGCTCTCGAGTGTGAGGCAGATGCGATCAGCGACGGTACCCACGCATTCGTTCCCGCAGTTATGGAGCATATCGAGCTTGCAGGTGTTCACTCCGGTGACTCCGCTTGTCTCATCCCCTCCGAGCACATCTCCGAGAAGAATGTAGCCCTGATCAAGGAATACACCAAGAAGATCGCAGAAGAAATGCACGTTCGCGGTCTTATGAATATGCAGTACGCTATCGAGAACGACCGCGTATATGTTCTCGAGGCTAACCCTCGTGCATCCCGTACCGTTCCCCTTGTTTCCAAGGTATGTAACGTAAGAATGGTACCCATCGCAACCGACATCATCACTTCAGAACTTACCGGCAGACCTTCACCCGTACCCGAGTTAAAGGATCGCAACATCCCTTACTACGGCGTAAAGGAAGCAGTCTTCCCCTTCAATATGTTCCCTGAAGTTGACCCCGTACTCGGACCCGAGATGCGTTCCACCGGTGAGGTTCTCGGACTTTCCACTCACTTCGGTGAGGCATTCTTCAAGTCCCAGGAAGCAGTTCAGGCTAAGCTTCCTCTCGGCGGTACCGTACTCATCTCCGTAAACCGCCGCGATAAGGACGAGATCGTTGAGGTTGCCCGCCAGTTCGAAGAGGATGGTTTCCGCATCCTTGCAACCGGCACTACCTGCGAGATCATCCGCGCAGCAGGCATCGATGCTCATCCCATCAAGAAGCTTCAGGAGGGTCATCCTCACATCCTTGATGCGATCGCAAACGGCCAGATCGATCTGATCATCAACTCTCCTTCCGGCAAGGACAGCGTCGGCGACGACAGCTACCTCCGTAAGGCAGCGATCAAGAGCAAGATCCCTTACGTAACCACTGCAGCAGCCGCAAAGGCAACCGCTCAGGGTATCCACTACGTAAAGACCTACGGCCAGGGCACTTTAAAGAGCCTGCAGCAGCTCCACAGCGAGATCTCCGATCAGTAAAAAGAAGCTGCTCCGCATCGGTTCAACCACATAAAAAAATGACGGCAGTCCCAAGTTGGGGCTGCCGTTTTTATTGTACTAAGGGGGATGGCTTTGTGCCATAGGATTTAGTGTCGCTTATTATAACGCCTCTGTAAGCGCGTATAAGGCTTATTGGGGCGTTTTAAATGCGCGGATGAGGAAATACACGCATTGTGCTGAAATATACTGTATGAGGCGAAAAAAGCACTCTGCATTTTTCGCAAAGTGCTTTTATCTTTTTTACACATTCCTCGTAAACCTGCATGCCGGATAACCCGAACATCCCATGAAAGAACCGAAGCGTCCGGAGCGCTTGACTAAGAGACTGCCGCAGCGGGGACACACAGTAAGTCCCTTCTCTTCTGCTTTGTTAAGTTCCCGGCCCAACTGCTCAAAGAGCTTGTGGTTCATTCTGCAGTCGTAGAGTGCTCTGTGAGCGCCCTGGGAGCTGAAACCGAAATGCTCTGACAGGTTCACCAGGCTGTACTTGTGCAGCTCGGGCAGGCAGCGTCTCGCCAGCAGATAAGTGTCCACATAGTCGTTGCCGATAGACTTGCGCCAGTACTTGTATGCGTCCCTCTGAATGAATTTCATGTCAAAAGAATGAATGTTGTGGCCGACCAGAATATCATCGCCCGCGAAGTTCAGAAACTGCTCCAAAGCAACATCAAAGGTCGGATACCCTGCCACCATCTCGTCGGTGATGCCGTTGACCTCGGTAGCCCAGTGTGAGATATGCATGTTCGGATCCACGAGCGTTGAGAACTCTTCTGCCGCCTTGCCGCCCCGCACTCTGATGCCGGAGATCTCGATGACCGCGTCGGTCTTCCAGGAAACGCCCGTGGTCTCAAGGTCGAAGACCACGTAATCCTCCACATATTTATTCAGTTTATTGCCGGGTGTATTTGAAAGCATTTGCCGCCTCTTTTCAGTCAGGATCACGTTCCTTCTTGCATCGGAAAACGTCTCGTGATATGATGATCACGGCTTTCATTATACCATAAAGCCCTTTGTTTTGAAACACTGGGTTTCTTTCGAAAAACCCTTTAAATACGGCGGTTTTTCGCCATTTTTTTGAGAAAAAGATCATTTAGCATATTGACAAAATACCAAATATTGACTAAACTATAACAGTATGTTTGATTTAGTCTTCCGTGTCTGGCTAAAGTGAAACATTTTCTAAGAAGTAACGATATTGAAGTAAGATGGAGGTGTACGACTTGGCTAACATTAAATCTGCAAAGAAGAGAATCCTGGTAAACAACACCAAGGCTGAGAGAAATAAGTCTATCAGATCCGCAGTTAAGACTGCTATGAAGAAGGTGTATGCTGTAATCGAGTCCGGTGACAAGGCTGCTGCTACCGCAGAACTCGCTGCTGCTACCAAGGTTATTGAGATGGCTGCTACTAAGGGCGTTTATCATAAGAATAACGCTGCTAGAAAAGTATCTCGCATTAGCAAGGCTGTTAACGAGATGGCTTAATTGCTTTTGTTTATATTTTATTAGATCCTTGAAGGTGTCCAAGCAATTGGGCACCTTTTTTGTTTGCTTGACTCTCCTTGACGCTCAAGCCCCGAAAGAGGTATAATTATTTTACATAATTTGGGACTGACGCGTTAAATTTACACATATTTTTGAGGCGTGTTTTAAGTCCGCACATAATTTCCGGAGGTAGGATATGGCAAAGAACTACACTGACCTTTGGATGAATTATTCTCCAAAGGCATCCGAGGATGCAGATCTTTTCAAGACCATCAGCATCCCCACCACTGAATGTTCCATTATCAAAAATGCTGTTGCAGAACTTACCATGGCTGCAGAGGGCATGCTCGGTGTGACTCCCGAGGTCGTTGAAGGCCCCATCGAAAGCGGTATCGAGCTTAAGATCGACGCACTGCTTGACGTGAAGAAGGAAGGCTTCAACATCTCTTCCGATGACAAGAAGGTCGTTATTACCGGTCGTGAGGCTGTAGGCGTTCTTTACGGCGCTTTCACCCTGATCCGTAAGGTTTCTCTTAAGGAGAGCGTAAAAAATATCGACTTCACCCAGAGCCCCGCTTGCCGTTACAGAATGCTTAACCATTGGGATACCTTCACCGGCACCCGCCGCATCGTAGCAGGCGACTGCAAGGGTCTTGAGGCAGTTCCCAATCGTTACTCTATCTTCTATCAGGGCGACGATATCATGTCCGATGAGATGGTTCGCGACTACTGCCGTGCACTTGCAAGTGTTGGCGTTAACGGTCTGTCCATCCACAACATCAACGTTGTAGGCAACGCTCTTGATATGATCACTCCCCGCTACTACAAGCAGCTGGGCGACCTCTCCCGTCTCTTTGAGAGCTACGGTATCGGTATGGTACTGGCTCTGAACTTCGCTTCCCCTATCGCTGTAGGCGGTATGGAGACCGCTGATCCCCTTGTTCCCGAAGTAAGCGAGTGGTGGAGCAAGCAGTTAAAGGATCTGAACGAGAACGTTCCCAACATCATCGGCTACGTAGTAAAGGCTGACTCCGAAGGCTTCCCCGGCCCCTTCGTTTACGGACGTAATCAGGCAGACGGCGCTAACATGCTGGCTCGCGTGATCAAGCCCCTGAACCAGAAGCTCTTCTGGAGATGTTTCGTATACAACTGTCAGCAGGACTGGCGTGACACCACCATCGATCGTGCACGTTCCGGTTTCGATAATTTCCAGCCTTTAGACGGTCAGTTTGAAGACAATGTTATCCTGCAGATCAAGAACGGTCCTCAGGACTTCCAGGTTCGTGAGCCCATCCATCCTCTCTTCGGCGGCCTTGAGCACACCCACGAGATGCTGGAGGTTCAGCTCTTCCAGGAGTACACCGGCGGTCAGAATCATGTTTGCTACCTGATGCCTCAGTGGCGTGAGATCCTTGATTTCAAGACCTACTGCCGTCCCGAGCTTGATACCGTTGCTGATATCGTTGGCGGTAAGACCTTCGACGATTACGATAATTCCGGTTTCTGCGGCGTTGCAAACGCACATCCCCTTGTAAACTGGACCGGTCATGACCTCGCATGTGCGAACCTTTACGGCTTCGGTCGTCTGGGCTTTGAGGAGGGCATCTCCCCCGAGCAGATCGCACTTGAGTGGATCAAGCAGACCTACAATGATGACGAGCTGGTTGTTAAGAACCTGATGCATATTTTAACCACCTCCTGGACCTCCTACGAGAAGTACAACGCTCCTCTCGGTCTCGGCTGGCTGTGCACCAACGGCAACCACTACGGCCCCGGCCCCGATATCTACGAGTACGATCGTTGGGGTACCTATCACCGCGCTAACTGGAAAGAGATCGGCGTAGACCGTACCAGCCGCGGTACCGGTTACACCAAGCAGTACCACAAGGAGCTGACCGATCTCTATGACAACATCGAGACCTGTCCCGAGAACCTGGTACTCTTCTTCTACCGTCTGCCTTACAGCTACAAGTTAAGCACCGGCAAGACCCTGCTTCAGCACATCTACGATACTCACTTCGAGGGCGTTGAGGATGTTCTGGTATTCATCGATGAGTGGAACGAATTAAAGGGTCACATCGACGATGCAGCTTGGCAGCGTGTTGCCGATAAGTTCCAGATCCAGCTGGCTCACGCTAAGGAGTGGAGAGATATCATCAACACCTACTTCTACCGTCGTACCGGTATTCCGGATGCACACGGCCGTAAGATCTACGAATAAAAAATAGCACCTTCCGGTGCCTGAATTTGCAGGGCACTTCCCGGTGCTCACCGACCAAAATAAAAAGCGGTGCAGTTATTATAACTGCATCGCTTTTCTTATTTATGGATGCCTTAGTGCTTATAAGCTGCCTTCTGCAGCTTACCTACGCAGGCGTCGTCGAGCGAAGTTCGATTTTAGATGCATCCGCTCCTATTTTTTACTTTCGCAGGCGTCTCAAATTATAGAGTACATACAGCACATGGAAGACTGCGATCGCAAGCAAAGCATAGCCTGCCCAGTAGCCGATCATGCCGAAGCGCTCTCCCACCACGTCCCAGAGGAACACAAGAGGTGAACCCTCCGAAGGGCTGTGTAAAAACATATAATTGCCGTTTGCTCCGTGGTTGTAGAGCAGAATGTTGATGGGCTCAACAACGAAGCCCGCAATTGCCAGCACCGCCACGGTAAGGTAAATTCCCTTGTAATCAGGTCTGATCTCGTGATTCAGATAGCGCATCCAGAAATATGCCGCAATGTAGGCATGGATCGCAAA
>JAZULD010000136.1:0-5311 GCA_045643625.1 Acetatifactor sp.
CAATCGAACGGCGGCAGGGGCGTATACTCCTTCTGCATGTGCCCCGGAGGCTATGTGGTCAATGCTTCCTCCGAGGAAAACAGGCTTGCAGTCAACGGCATGAGCTACAGCGGCCGTAACGGCGAGAATGCCAACAGCGCAATTATCGTAAGCGTAACGCCTGAAGACTTTGGCTCCGACCATCCTCTTGCGGGCATTGCTTTCCAGAGAAAACTGGAGGAGAAGGCATATAAAGCGGGCGGCGGCAAGATCCCTGTAGAGAGATACGGGGACTTTAAAGAAGCTGTGGAGAACGTCGGCCCTGCATATGAGAACATTGCTGCGAGCGAGACGCAGAACGATGTTGAGGCGGGCAATCATATCGATGCACAGGACCAGACAGCCGCAGATCACGGTAAGATCCGATTTGATATCACCCCCAATGTCAAGGGTGCCTGGACCTACGCCAACGTTCATGAGATCCTTCCGGAGGACTGCAACAGGGCTTTTGTGGAGGGTATGGCACAGTTTGGCCGCCAGATCAGGGGCTTTGATTCACCGGATGCGCTGCTTCTGGGTGTGGAGAGCAGAACTTCTTCACCGGTTCGTATTCCCAGAGGAGAGGATCTGCAGTGCAGCATCAGGGGCCTTTACCCCTGCGGTGAGGGTGCAGGATATGCAGGCGGAATCACCTCCGCGGCTATGGACGGTCTGAAGGTGGCAGAGATGATCGCCATGCTGTACGCTCCCATGGAGGATCATCATTGACA
This sequence comes from Acetatifactor sp., assembly GCA_045643625.1. Taxonomy (GTDB): domain Bacteria; phylum Bacillota; class Clostridia; order Lachnospirales; family Lachnospiraceae; genus Acetatifactor. The sequence goes on from JAZULD010000136.1 coordinate 750, forward strand.
TGCAGTACGCCCCATGGAGGATCGTCATTGACATACAGTACGCTCCCTTCAGGGATCGTCATTGATATTCCGAATATCCCCCGTAAGATTGACTGGACGGCGAAAAAAGAGTAAAATATATTAGCCTATTTTTGATTGGCAATAAGCATAGACAGGACAATTAACATGGCAAGAGAGCAAATGAAAGATAAAAAGAGGATCGTAGTGAAGATCGGTTCCTCCTCCCTGCAGCACAAGGAGACAGGAGACCTTGACTACATCCGTCTTGAGAAGCTGGTGCGCGAACTCTGCGACATGAGAAATCGCGGCAAAGAGGTCGTTCTGGTGACCTCCGGTGCCATCGCAGTGGGCCGCAAAGCACTGAATATCAAGGACCTAAAGATCGCGGCACCCGAGAATGCGCTGGCGTTAAAGCAGGCATCTTCCGCAGTCGGTCAGGGCCGTCTGATGATGACCTACGAGAAGATCTTTGCGGAGTACAATCAGCAGATCGCGCAGATCCTGATGACCAAGAATACCATTGTGGACGATCTGAGCAGATTCAATGCCCACAATACTTTTTCCGAGCTTCTGAAGCTTGGCGTTATCCCCGTAGTTAACGAGAACGATACCGTTGCGACCTACGAAATTGAGATCGGTGACAACGATACTCTCTCCGCGATCGTAGCGAGTCTGGTGGGCGCAGACCTTCTGATCCTGCTGTCCGATATCGACGGACTTTATACCGACGATCCCCGCAAGAATCCCGACTCTGTTCTGATCGAGCAGGTCGACGAGCTCACCGACGAGATCATGGATATGGGTAAGGCAAGCACCGGCAGCAATGTGGGTACCGGCGGCATGAATACCAAGCTGGTTGCAGCCAAGATCGCAACCAAGGCAGGCAGCGATATGATCATCTGCAACAGCGCGGATATCGGAATTCTTCATCGCATCATCGACGGCGAGCAGGAGGGCACCCTTTTTGTGGCGCACAAGGATGAAGATTTTGAGATGGCGGATTTTGTAAGAAATCTGCACAAGAAGTGATTTTGAAAGGCAGGTATTTTTACCTTGACAATGGAACAGAAGATCGCAAGGATCAATGAATTATACCGTAAGGCGAAGACCGAGGGTCTGACTGCCGAGGAGAAAAAAGAGCAGGCAGAACTTCGCAATGACTATATTCAGAGTGTTCGCGCGAATATGCGTGCACAGTTAAACAGCATTACCATCGAGAACCCCGACGGCTCCAGAGAGAAGCTCAGCGATCGTGTGAAGGCTAAGACCGTTGTGAACAAGGGTGAGCTTCGCAAGAGCGTTCTTGCAAAAAGAGCAGACCTCTCCGAGTTTGAGCGCAAAAAGGGTCGATTCCTCATCACAGAGCGCATCATCGGTCACCAGTGGTTTTACTTATCCGAGACCGTTCTCGGCTTCATGAGCTACGGCGACGAGATCGAGACAAGAGAGCTTCTTGAGGAGGCACTTAAGAAGGGCAAGAAGTTATACCTGCCCAAGGTTCACGAGGACAAGACCATGGAGTTCTACAGAGTGGAGTCCCTGGATGAGCTGGTAGAGGGCTACAAGGGTATCTTAGAGCCCGCAGGAACCACCGAGAAATACGACTATTTACAGGATAATACCGACAAGACCCTGCTGTTGATGCCCGGAGTTGCCTACGATAAGGAGCGCAATCGCATCGGCTACGGCGGCGGATTCTATGATAAGTATTTATCCGACAAGGATGCCCTGCAGCTTCGCTCCATCGGCATCGGATATAAGTGTCAGCTGGTTGAGAATGTACCCGCTGACGAGACAGACATCAAGCCCTATCAGGTGATCTGTGTTTAATTTTTACCGACAAAATTGCGAAGGAAGGATTTCACTATGACCGATCTTAAGCAGATGGGTGAGAAGGCCGTAGCAGCAAAATATAAGCTGCAGGTGCTTACCACCGAACAGAAAGATAAAGTGCTTCTTGCAGCCGCAGCGAACCTTGTGGCAAGAAAGGACGAGATCCTTGCAGCCAATGGGAAGGACCTGGAGGCAGGCCGTGCAAACGGTATGCATCAGGGACTGCTGGACCGTCTGATGCTGACAGATGCAAGAATCGAAGATATGGCGGAGGGTATGCGTCAGGTGACCGAGCTTCCCGATCCTATCGATGAGGTGATGGATGCCTGGGATCTTGAGAACGGTCTTCACATCGAGAAGAAGAGAGTTCCCCTGGGTGTTATCGGTATCATCTATGAGTCCAGACCCAACGTCACCGCAGATGCTTTTGCGCTGTGCTTTAAGTCCGGCAATGCCATGATCTTAAAGGGCGGAAGCGATGCGTTAAACAGTAATATCGCAATCGTTGAGATCCTGAAAGATACCTTGTCTGCAGAGGGAATCACTCCGGATGCTGTGAACCTGATCACCGATACGGACAGAAGCGTGACTGCGCAGTTCATGCGCATGAACGCTTACGTGGACGTCCTGATCCCCAGAGGCGGCGCGGGACTGATCCGTTCCGTTGTGGAGAACAGCACCATTCCCGTCATCGAGACCGGCACAGGCAACTGCCATGTCTATGTGGACAAGGAAGCCGATCTTGACATGGCTGTGAAGATCATTTTTAACGCAAAGACCCAGAGGATCGGCGTGTGCAACGCATGTGAGTCTCTGGTCGTTCATGAGGATGTGAGAGAGGCATTTTTGCCCAAGCTTGCTGAGGCTCTGGCACCCAAGAACGTGGAGCTTCGAGGCGATGCCGGCATCCTTGAGATCCTGCCCGGAATCGTTCCCGCAACCGAGGAAGATTTCGGCAAGGAATATCTTGACTATATCCTGTCTCTTAAGACAGTTTCCTCTGTGGAAGAGGCTATCGAGCATATCAACAAATACAATACCAGGCATTCCGAGTGCATCGTCACAGAGAATGCGGAGACTGCTGCCAGGTTCCTGCGCGGGGTGGACGCAGCATGTGTTTACCACAACGCATCCACACGCTTTACCGACGGATTCCAGTTCGGTTTCGGCGCGGAGATCGGCATCAGCACTCAGAAATTACACGCAAGAGGTCCCATGGGTCTGAAGGAGCTCACCTCCTACAAGTATGAGGTGAAGGGCAGCGGACAGGTCAGAAAGTAGCGTGCAGGAAGGAGTTACCCATGACATTGTATGAAGCAAAAAAGGGCGGCAAATACTGTATTCTCGGACTTTACGTGGAACCCATCATCACCAGAAGACTGCAGGCGCTTGGCATGAATGACGGCACCGTGGTCACTGTTTTAAACCGCAAGAGCAAGGGTGCGCTGATCGTTCAGGTGAGAGGCACCAGACTTGCGCTCGGCAGACATATCTCATCCAACATTGAAGTGAAGGATGTCTGTGAATCATAGTTTTTCCGGAAAGGTCGTTTGTATGGAATACAGCAATACCAAAAAGAGAATACATGTGGCCTGTGTCGGCAATCCAAACTGCGGAAAAACAACGCTTTTCAACGCGCTGACCGGCTCCAGGCTGAAGGTAGCCAACTGGCCCGGCGTTACCGTAGAGAAATTTGAGGGAAGTACCATCTACGACGGCGTTGAGATCGCGCTGGTCGACACCCCCGGTATCTATTCTCTTACCAGTTATACCATTGAGGAGAAAGTCACAAGACAGTGCGTCATCGACGACGATATCGATGTCATTCTGAATATCGTCGACGCTTCCTCTCTGGAGAGAAATCTTTATCTTACATTGCAGCTTCTCGAGCTTGGCAAGCCCGTTGTACTGGCTCTCAATATGATGGACATCGTCAAGGAGCGCGGTATGGAGATCGATATCCACCGACTGCCCGAGATGCTTGGCAATATCCCCGTTGTGCCCGTTTCTGCGGCCAAGGGAAGCGGACTTGACATTCTGCTGCATGCGATCATCCATCACTTCGAGGAAGGAATGGAAGAGTACATTCTGGATTATCCCAAAGCAATCGAGGACAAGATCGCCAAGCTTGAAGTTATCATGAGTGCTCATTACCCCACTCACTCCTCCGTGAGATGGCATGCCATCAAGCTGCTTGAGGACGACGAGGAGGTGCGCAGCGAGCACCCTGTTCAGACCTCCAATATCGTGGACAGAAGCTACGAGAAGGAGATCATTCAGTGCAAATATAAATATATCGAGAAGGTCGTATCCGAGACCCTGTTCCACAGGAATAAGGCGATCCTCACCGATAAGATCGACAAAGTGCTGACCCATAATGTCTGGGGAACCGTGTGCTTCTTCGGTATTATGTGCCTGGTATTTTTCCTGACATTTACCGTGGGCGACCTGTTAAAGGGCGTGTTCGAGAACGGACTGGATATTTTTGCAGGCAGCGTTACCGATCTGCTCATCAGACTTGGGGCCTCCGACTGGCTGATATCTCTTCTTGTGGACGGTATCATCACCGGTGTTGGCGGTATCCTGACCTTCATTCCCAATATCGCGATCCTGTTCCTGGCACTTGCGATCCTTGAGGACAGCGGATATATGTCCCGCGTGGCCTATGTTATGGACTCCATCATGGGTAAGGCAGGACTCTCCGGCAAGGCATTTCTGCCTATGATCCT
>JAZULD010000137.1:0-3176 GCA_045643625.1 Acetatifactor sp.
CAGTCCATTGGTGAGCCGGGTACCCAGCTGACCATGAGAACCTTCCATACCGGCGGCGTTGCCGGCGGTGATATCACCCAGGGTCTTCCTCGAGTAGAAGAGCTTTTCGAGGCTCGTAAGCCGAAGGGACTTGCAATCATCGCTGAGTTCGGCGGTGTTGTAACCGTACGTGATACCAAGAAGAAACGTGAGGTTGTCGTTACCGATCCTGAGACCGGAAACACCAAGGCATACCTGATTCCGTTCGGCTCCCGTATCAAGGCAAATGTCATGGACGGCGCTGTTCTGGAGGCAGGCGATGAGCTGACCGAGGGTTCCGTAAACCCGCATGATATCCTGAAGATCAAGGGCGTTGAGGCAGTACACAACTATATGATCCGTGAGGTTCAGAAAGTTTACCGCCTGCAGGGTGTAGATATCTCCGATAAGCACATCGAGGTCATTGTACGTCAGATGTTAAAGAAGATCAGAATCGAGAACCACGGCGACACCGAGTTCCTTCCCGGCACTCTGGTAGACGTTCTGGATTTCGAAGATCTGAACGAAGAGCTGATCGCACAGGGCAAGGAGCCCGCAGAAGGTAAGCAGGTAATGCTCGGTATCACCAAGGCAGCACTTGCTACCAACTCCTTCCTCTCCGCTGCATCCTTCCAGGAGACCACCAAGGTTCTGACCGAGGCAGCAATCAAGGGCAAGATCGATCCCCTGATCGGTCTGAAGGAGAACGTAATCATCGGTAAGCTGATTCCTGCAGGTACCGGTATGAAGAGATACCGCAATGTACGTCTCAGCACCGACGATATGAACACCATCGAGTTCGATGAGGACATGTTCAACGAAGAGTTCGAGAAGTTAGGTCTGAATGACATGCAGTCTGAGGAAATCGAAGCTGAAGCTGTTGAAGTTGAAGCAGAAGAGGTTACCGAGACCATCTAATCGATAAAAAATAAAAGTCCCCGGCTTCGCAAGAGGCCGGGGATTTTTTCATGTAAGATCACGCAGGATATGTAACAGCAAAAAAGGACTCGCTCCGTGTAAAACGGGCGGGTCCTTTTTTAGTCTCGGGGGAGTAATAATCTTTATAAAGGCGCGTCAAGGGCGCAATGTCCGACGATATGACCGGGTGGACGGTAAGGGAATAAATTAAATCGCTTACATGTCGGAGCGATCCACTACCTTGTAGCTTACAACGCGCATAAAGGCGTCTTCGTCGCTCTCAGGGTAGAGAATCTCGACAACTGCCTCAAGATACTGATTGCCCTGCACGGGAGCGCTCAGAGTGTTCTCATGGCCGGCCCCTGCAAAGTAGGCATCACGGTCGCTGCTTGATAAAAATAACGTCTGCAGTTCGCGGTCAAGGTCCGCCAGTTCGGTCTCGATACGGCCGACAGCCTCGTAGTAAGCGCTTGTGCGTTCGGTGACCTTGGCGGTGAGCTTGTAATCTGCATTTGCGCTGACAAAGGACAGAGCCGCAAAGCTTACCAGGGCAAGCAATACAAAGATCAGCAGAATTGATGTTGCGCCTGCAGAGATGCCGGGCTCACGGCGTCGGAAGAAAGACTTATTTTGCAAGAGAAGCCCTCCTTTCCGGAACGTGACAGGGTACCTTGAGGGCATACAGGACTTCGCCCTTTCTAAGGTCGGTCACTTCAATGTCAGCGTAGATCAGGGATGCATTCTCGCTATGACCCATGGTGAGGGATGTCTTGTCATCGTGCTTCACGGCAAGGGAAGCAGCGCTGTCATGATCAATGGAGAGGGATGCATCGCTATTATGGCTTACGGTCAGCGTCGCACGGAATGCAGCTGCGTAATCATCTGTGGGAGTCCAGCTCTCGTCGTAACTGATTACAAGGACGTCATTGGCGGAAAAGAGGCCGGAGGGTCGCAGGTTCGAATCCTGTTGCCCCGAAGAAACTGCAGGAGTCACATGGTCAGCAGTGTCGGACAGAGACTCGAGTTCTTCGGAACTGAGGAGCTTAGCACCAAGCGTCTCACCGTACTCAGCGATAAGCTCTGCATCCCCGCCGCAGGCGAGGAAGGTCTCAGCGAGGCTGACAGCTTCATTGACTGCATGATTTTCATTTATGGATTTTTTGCTTAAGGTATGCGCTTTGGCGAAGAGCTGCATACAGACCGCCGATGCCAGTGAGAAAAACAGGATGGCGACGATGAGCTCCATCAGAAAAAGCGATGAGCGTGAATGTTTCATGGGTTACCTTTTTAAGAAGAAAGTTTAGTATGGGGGTTCGTGCATTCGCTGCACGGCAATGCGTTAATTATTAGAAGTACAATGCAGCGAGAGCAGTAAGGTTCTTGTCTCTCCGTCTGCGGTGGTCAGGTGGATCTTTATTAGATTGGGAGCTGCGGATTCGGGGATCATTTCCTCGAGGTCCAGAATGTCCTGACCTGCGGCCAACATGCCGGATACATCAGGCATGTCGCTGCGGACGGACAGTTCTTTTAACTTGCCGTCCAGACAGTAGAGGTAGGTGTTGTAGGAAGCGTCCTCTGTTTCCTCCGTGAGGACCAACGCGGGAATGTCTCCGAGTGTGGCAACAGTCACTGCTGCGGTGCCTACGCTTGTGAGAGAGTCGCTTCTGCGGACTTTCTCGGTGAGATAGGAGACAGGGGTGCGCTCGTTTACGTTTTGCTCCATGGCGGTCACGGTCTTTCGGTACACATTGGCGCCGACGTTCGCAAGGGTCAGAGCCGAGAGCGCGAACACGCCGAAGAGCGCCAGTACAAACAGAAGATCTACGATATGTCTGCCGTTTTTTTTCATGCTACTCACTCACCTCCTGTGCGGTCTTGCGCAGGACAAAACTGTCCGGCAGAAGGTTGCTTCCGTAGTACACGTAGTCCACCAGGAACGCCTCGGAATCGTAGGTGAGGCCGTAGTGCTCGCTCAGATACTCCACGGAAGGGGGATAAGCACCCTCCAGGGCATAGCACTGTGTGATGCTCCTCTGAAGGGCATTTCGCAGGCTCTCCTCCTGTCTTGCCAGAGCAGTCTCACCGGACGTCTTGACGCCCTGCAGGAAAAAAACAAGCAGGACCGTGAAAAAGGCCACCGGAAGCCAGAAGGAGATGCGGCTTAAGATATTCAGTTTTCCTTTTCGAAAACGATTCATAGAGTGCCTCACAATTCAATGAGTGTCTTATAATTTCCCGAT
>JAZULD010000138.1:0-22588 GCA_045643625.1 Acetatifactor sp.
GATATCAAATCGGATCTTACCGTGATCTGCGGCTGTCTGGTCCTGTGCATCGATATGATTGCCCGCGTCAACATCGTTCTGCGTCTCGCCGGCAGCAATGTTCTCATATGCAGGGCCGACATTCTCCACAGCTTCTTTAAAGTCCCCGTATCTCTCTACAGGGATCTTGCCGCCGCCCGCTTTATATGCCTTCTCCTCCAGTTTTCCCTGGAAAGCAATGCCTGCAAGGGGATGGTCGGAACCAAAGTCTTCAGGCGTTACGCTTACGATAATTGCGCTGTTGGCATTCTCGCCGTTGCGGCCGCTGTAGCTCATGCCATTGACTGCAAGCCTGTTTTCCTCGGAGGAAGCATTGACCACATAGCCTCCGGGGCACATGCAGAAGGAGTATACGCCCCTGCCGCCGTTCGATTGGGCAGTCACCTTATAGGCAGCCGCGCCCAGATGACCGGCTTCCTCTCTGCCGTACTGGCTTACATTGATCATGCTCTGAGGATGCTCCACGCGAAGACCCACCGCAAAAGACTTGGGCTCCATGGGGATCTGCTTTTCATATAGCATTTCAAAGGTATCTCTGGCGCTGTGACCGATAGCCAGCACCACATTGCTGCAGGCGATCCGTTCCTCGCCGTTTATGATAACACCGCTCACGCAGTCATTCTCAGTCAGAAGTTCTGTAACTTTGGCTCCAAAACGCACGGTTCCGCCCATGGCGATCAGTTCCTCGCGCATGGAACGGACCACATTTTTCAGCACATCGGTGCCGATATGAGGCTTGGCGTCATACATGATCTCACGCTCTGCGCCAAAACGCACCAAAGTCTCAAGCACCTCTCTGTTGCGGCCGTATTTGTCCTTGACCAAAGTGTTCAATTTGCCATCGGAAAAAGTACCTGCACCGCCCTCGCCAAACTGGACATTTGACTCCGGCTTAAGCGCACCGCCCTTCCAGAATGCTTCCACATCCGCAGTCCTGCGGTCCACGTCGTAACCGCGCTCAAGAAGCAGCGGTTTGTAGCCGTTTTTTGCAAGATAATAAGCACAAAAAAGACCTGCGGGGCCTGCTCCCACCACAACGACCTGCTCATTCAGATGTTTGCTGCCGGGCTTCGGGAAGCGGTAGACAACGCGCTCACTCTTTGAGATCTGCTCCTTCATGCCCTTTCTCTTAAGGGCTGCCTTCAGCACGCGCTCCTCGTTCTTCACCTTCGCCTCGATGGTGTAGATGTAGAAGATCTGAGGCTTCTTTCTCGCGTCCACTGAACGCCTGATGATCTCAAACTGCTGCAGATCGCCGTCCGCAATACGAAGCACCTCCGTGATCTTGCGAACCAGCTGCTCAGGCGAATGCTCGCTATTTAATTTCAACTGTTGTATCTGAATCATGAAACTATGTTCCTTCCAAGCAGAAAAAACTAACTACTCATTTCTTGCCGCCGCACTTCCCGCAATATATCCGGTGCTCCAGGCCCACTGAAGGTTGTAGCCGCCGCACTTGCCGTCCACGTCCATGATCTCGCCGGCGAAGTACACGCCCGGACAATAAACACTCTCAAGGTCTTCATTCAGTTCGGCTGTATTCACGCCGCCTGCGCAGACCTGGGCATTCTCGAAAGACTTGCTGCCGTTTACGGTAACTCTCCAGTCCCTGACAAGCTCATAGAACCTGCGAATGCTCTTTTCATCGGCACTGTCTGCGGGTGCTGTGGGTTTTAAGCCGGCCATCTTGATGAACAGCTGTGTGATCTTCTTGTTGACCAGTCCCAGGAAGAACTCCTCAACGGTGCGTCCCTCTCGGAGCACTTCTCTCTCGGCGATCAGCTTCTCATATTCCTCATCGCTAAAATGAGGCAAAAGATCGATCTTCACGTTGACCTCGCCGTCACGAAGCATGTAATTTGCGATGCGGCTAAGCTGAAATACCACGATTCCGGAGATACCGTAATCGGCAAGCTGCAGCTCGCCCTCTTCCGATGCAAGGATCGAATCTCCGTCTGTCAGGGATACTCTTGCCTCGGAGCGCACACCGGATACCTGCTTTATATAATCCTCTTTGCAGGTCAGCTGCACAAGCGCAGGAACCACGCGCAAGATACTGTGGCCAAGCTGTTTTGCAAGGGTATAACCCGTTCCGTCGGAGCCTGTCACGGGAGCCGCCTTGCTGCCGCAGGCGATGATCACCTTGTCAAAGAGCATCTTTCGACTGCCGTCAGTCACCTTGAATCCGCCCCGTCCGTCGGGGAAAACACCTGTCACCTTGCACTCCGTGACTACCTTGACACCCTCTTTTGCAAGCGCAAGGCGAAGTACATCCAGCACTACATTTGCCTGCTCGCAGGATGGGTAGAGATAGCCGTTTTTATCCTTGATCAGGAGGCCCATCTCCTCAAAACTGCGCACAGCATCCTCTACAGCAAAGCGTTCAAGCACGTGCTCGATAAAAGCCCTGTCAGAGCCGTAATATTTGGATGCGTCAAGATCTCTGTTGGCCAGATTGCACTTGCCGTTGCCGGTAGAAAGGATCTTCCTGCCCACACGGTCATTGCCCTCAAGGATCGACACCTCCGCACCCGCCTTTGCGGCAGTCAGAGCAGCGAACATTCCCGAGGCACCGCCTCCGATCACGCCGATGCGCATTTTTTTCTTCATAGTTACCTCCATCCCACAGGGGATCATCTTTACAAAAAGCGACTGATATCGGTCAAACCGGTACCAGTCACGATTTCGATCAATAGATGCCGATCTTTCTGCCGAGCATGAGAATCAGATCTCCTGCCATCAGGTCGCGAAGCTCGTTTTCCTTGAAATTACGGGTCACGAGAATCGCTCCGCCGTACAGAGCAAAAGACAGCACAAAACTTAATATCAGGCCGATCACTACGCCGATATGAGGTGCCAGCAGCTTGCTGATACCAAAGCAGATCAGACCTGCAAGAATTGCCGCACCGAGAGGTACGACCAGCATTCCGACATGATTAAAGGTGGATCTGTAGGCTCTGAATGCCCAGAAGCCTGACCAGATCATAAACACAAGGCCGCCGGCAAGACCCGCATAGAGGATCATGAAGACGCCTGCGCTGCTCTTGCACAGGAGCGCACATACCACGATAAATACCACCGCAAACAGAGCAGGTCCGACGATCGCGAACTTCTCTTTGCCTGCGATCATCAGCATGGAGGTGCAGTACAGCGCAAAAACAAGGAAGATCATCAATACTCCGCCAAGCTGCAGCATGCTTGTAGCTCGCTCGGAATAATGAGGCACCAGAAGTGTTACGATCATAAATGCGCCGCCGATGCAGAAGCCTGCCACATAGAACGCATGTGTCATAGCGGCGTGAAGGCCGTTTAAGAAGACGCTTCTGGGTGTTTTACCGCCCTCTCTTCTTCTGCGTGCTTCCGCCTTGGCCTCATAGGTGCCAAGCATTGCCATCAGAGGGAACAGCGCAAAACAGTAGGTGAGGAACACACTGCCCGCAAGCGCGCCGTAAATACCCAGTTCAATGGGGTCGCCGCTGATATTCAGTCTGTAAAGGATCATTCCTGCAGGCATGGGCAGGAAAACAAGGAATCTGCAGAGCATGGGAAGAAGCGTTGCAATATACACACCTCTTGTCAGAGTGCCGGAAGCGGTGGCGGTACGGAGTCCCTCATCGACTCTGTAAAACTGCTTCCTGCAGATACGATACACGATCACAAGGAAAATACTCACCACAAGCTCAGAGCAGGTGATGGCAAGGGCTACGCCCATGGCGCCGTACATCTCAATGAGATGCTTCTGCAGCAGCAGTCTGCTGACCTTCTCGCCGTAACCGGTAAAGGAGCCGGTAAAGATCAGGCCGAATACCAGCAGAAGGATCTGACGCAGGTAGGAAGCCGCTACGGCCGCAATGCCGGCATTTTCACCGCGAAGGCATCCCTGCAGCGCTCCCGTAATGCTTCTGAACAGAAGTGCGGGCGCAAGGATCCACATCACATAGCGCACATAGCTGACCTTGATCACCTTGTCGGCAAGAAAACCGGCTGTAAGCGCCAGGATCACAGTCATCACAATACCTACGATCAGCTGGATCTTGATCACCTTGCCTCTGATACGCTCGGCGTCCTTGTACTGCTCCTTGGCATTTTTGACATGCAGGATCCTGCTGAGCACGTCGGTAAAGGCAGCGCCCATGGGAATGGTCAGCAGGTAGAAAAACTCAAGACCGCAGGCCAGATATGCGATACCGTTTTCTCTGATCTGTCTTCCGAGGATCCACAGCACGATGACGCCCAGGCTGTAGGAAAAGCCCTGTATTTTTTTCAGTTTGATCTCTGATTGACTCATCAAAATATCCTCAAATCGTAAACTGTCAACTAATCTCTTGTGATGCCGAGACCTGCAAGGATCTCTTCCTGCTTGGCCTCCATCACCTTTGCCTCATTCTCCTCCATGTGATCGTAGCCGCTCAGATGCAGCATGCTGTGAGCCACAAGGAAGGCAAACTCACGAAGGACGCTGTGGCCGTACTCTTCCGCCTGGGAATAGATCCTGTCGGCGCAGAGAATGATGTCGCCTAGGATCAGCTCACCGCTGTCGGGGTCGAAGGAATCAGCCTCATTCTCTTCAGCAAGGGAGAAGTCGCCCTCCGTCTCAAACTCAAGATTAGGGAATGACAAAACATCTGTCTCCTTATCGATGCCTCTGTACTCGCTGTTAAAGCCTCTGATGCCCTCCTTATCTGTGATAAGGACATTGACCTGCGCCTCGTAAGGGCAGCCCTCCAGGTCCAGTGCAGCCTCAGCCACCTTCACAGCGATCTCCTCGGGATCGAAGGGGAATTCAGCATCGATTTCATTTTCCAAAAAAACGGTCATGGGAATATCCTCCGCATTAATTTCTTCTGTAGTCTCTGCCGTCTCTGCGGTCGTTATCGCCTCTGAAACGGCTTCTGTTCAAGCGTCTCTCGCTTCTGTACTTCTCTTTTGCCTCAAAATCGTCGTAAGCCTTGACGATCTTCTGTACCAGAGGATGTCTTACAACGTCCTTGCTGGTCAGATTGATGAAGGCGATGTCGTCGATCTTGTTTAAGACCTTGGTGGCAACATCAAGACCTGACTTGGTGCCGACGGGAAGGTCCTTCTGGGTGGCGTCACCGGTAACGATGACCTTTGAGCCAAAGCCGATACGTGTCAGGAACATCTTCATCTGGGCGGGTGTGGTGTTCTGCGCCTCATCCAGAATGATATAGGCGTTGTCCAGGGTACGGCCTCTCATATATGCCAGAGGAGCGACCTCGATCAGGCCCTTCTCCATGTTTTTGTTAAAGCTCTCGGCGCCCATGATCTGGTAAAGCGCATCATAGAGGGGACGCAGATAAGGATCGACCTTGCTCTGAAGATCGCCGGGAAGGAAGCCAAGCTTCTCGCCTGCCTCGATTGCGGGTCTGGTCAGAATGATGCGGCTTACCTCATCGTTCTTAAAAGCTGTGATGGCCATTGCCATTGCAAGATAGGTCTTACCGGTACCTGCAGGACCCAGTCCGAAGACGATCATATTGTTGCGGATGGCGTCCACGTACTGCTTCTGGCCAAGTGTCTTGGGCTTGATGGGCTTACCGCTGATGGTATGGCAGATCAGGTCACCGTCAAACTTGGTGATGACCTCCTCATTGTCCTCCTTGCCCATGGCGATGGCATAATCCATGCTCTGCTCCTCGATCTCATTGCCTCTCTCGGAGACGGTCTGCAGCTGTCGTAAGATGCTTGCAGCCTTTTTGGCATTCTCCTCCTCGCCTGTCACGGTGACTGCACCGTTTCTATCAACCACAGTCACCCGAAAATCCTCCTCCAGCTTACGGATGTAGGCATCACCCGCGCCGAAGATCTTGATCATGTGCTCTGTGGGCATCTCGATCTTAATCGAAAAATCACTCATTCGTTTCAAGTCTCTCCATAACGTCTTATATTCGGGCATACTATCCCTTGTACATATTGTATCATTTTTTTCAATCTTTTGTACCCCTTTTCCACGAAAGATTATTATTTTTACATAAAAAACGCATAAAAAGAGCCTGTCCTCCGTGAAGAAAACAGGCTCTTAATGTCATATTCAATTATCTGCTCTCACCGAGGAAGAACAGCGCAATGGTACCGGGGCCGGCATGGCTTCCGATGGTGGGTCCGATGTTGTTGATCAGACAATTCTCAATGCCGAAGCGCTCCTTAACAAGGTCGCGTACAAACTCAGCATCCTCAAGCGCATCACCGTGGCTGATGAAGAAAGTATCATTCTCAGCGCGGAAGGAACCCATCTTCTCCTCCATATAATCAACCAGGGCACGCAGGGAATTCTTACGACCTCTTACCTTGCCGATCAGGATCAGATGACCCTCATCGTCTACATGAAGTTTGGGCTTGATGCCAACAAGTGTGCCGAGCATAGCACTTGCCTTGCTCAGACGGCCGCCTCTGTAGAGGTGGAACAGATCGTCAACGGTGAAAACATGTACCAGATTGAGCGCATGATCCTGCACCCACTTAGCGGTATCTTCAAGACTTACGCCTCTGTCGCGAAGTTCAACAGCCCTATGAACGATCAGGCCCTCACCCAGCGATGCACACAGGGTGTCGATAACGATGATCTTGACATCGTCATGCTCCTCCATGATCTCCTCTGCTGCAAGGCGAACACTGTTGTAGGTGCCGCTTAAACCGGAGGAAAATGCCAGATAAAGGATCTCCTTCTCGGTTGCGATCAGCTCTTCGAAAACAGCCTTGGCTTCCTCGGGATTGACCTGGGAAGTATTGGCCAGCTTGCCGCCTCTCATCAGAGCGTAAAACTCTTTCCAGTCAAGCTCCTGACCGTGGCCGTAGGTCACGCCGTCCATAATGTAGCTTAAATTCAGTATATCAATGCCTCTCTCCTCAAGGTACTCCTTGGGCAGATCGGCGGTACTGTCAGTCATAATTTTAAACATAGCAGTATACCTCCTCATGTAGTTTATTATACTACATCTCGTCGCATTATGCAAGTTCTCTTTTCCGCAGCTTCAGAATCGCGCACGCTCCCTTCACAGGAGGGCTTGCCTCAGAACAAAAACTCCCTTCGTGAAAAGGCTTATTCGGCCTGTTTTCCCGGAGGGAGTATATTGCACTTTTATTATGCCTGCTTCGTGGTACTTCCGAATCCGCCGTTCCTCACGCCGTCGGCATCATCGTCCTCGGTGATACCGTACTCTAAGAAAATACCCTGTACAACGCCCGAACCGGCGCCTACCTCCACAGTCTTGTTCTCGTTGGAATCATTGGTCAGTTTCACGAAAATATGTCCCTCGTTATCGGAGTTAAAATAGTCGCTGTCAATAATACCAACCGTGTTGTTCATCTGCAGACGGAACTTAAAGCCCAGTCCGCTTCTGGGATATAATTTCAACACCCAATCCTCTTCCATCCTGCAGCGAATGCCGGTAGGAATCTTGATCGTGGCTCCCGGGGGCAGGCTGAACGCGAAAGGAGCGAAAAAATCATAACCTGCACTGCCCCTGGTTGCCCTCTTAGGGAGTTCGATCGCATCGTAGATCTCTATGATATCCTCCTCGGAATACTCCGGAAATTCATCCAGCATGGAGGATAAAAACTGTTCTTTACTTACTTTCAGGAATTTCGCAATTCTTCGCATATTGCTCCGTTCTTGCCCTCAGGCATTTGATTATTGGATACGTCCGTAGTCGCCGCAGTGAAGCACGGGAACGTCAGGTGTGTCGGTTGCAAGAGTTGCTCTTACATTGACAACACGCTGGTTGGCACTGCCCTTCCAGAGGAGCTTCACATCCTTCTCCTCAACGTGGAATTCACCGTCTACCACTACGTCAACGTACTGCATCATGGGATAATTGTAGATATTCTCCCACACATCACCGGTGTAGAGCCAGATGGTCTTTGTGGGATATTTTTCCTTGATCTCGGCCATCAGCGCGCGCACTGTCAGCCTGTTGGCGGGATGTAAGGGATCGCCGCCGGAAAAGGTGATGCCGGAAATGTAGGACTTCTCGAGCTGCTCAAAGATCTCCTGCTTGGCGCTCTCGTCAAAGAGCAGACCGCCGTCGGGATCCCAGGTGATGGGATTCTGACAATCCTTGCAGCAGTGAGTACAGCCGGCCACCCAAAGAACGACACGAAGACCGTCGCCGTTCAGCATATCATCTTTGGTTATATTATGGTATCTCATGTTTACATGCTCTTCCTTTCCGCAATTTCCGCCATCTTGGCGTCATTCAGTCTGGTATCGCCGTGTACGCGGGAATAGGAAAGATAACCGTTCATTCTGTCGATCTTGGTCAGGTTGCGGCTTCCGCACTTGGGACATACGTCCATCTCAAGCTCCTGGTGACCGCAGTCATCACAATATGCCAGGGAAAGGTTTACTCCCTCATAGAAGCCCATCTCCATCGCACGATGGATCAGAATCTTGATAGCCTCGGTATTGTAATCGATGGGGTATTTTACATACTGGATCTTACCACCGTTGGACAGATCCCAGAATCTGTTCTCAAGATCCTGCTTCTCAATGGGGGTAATGTCCTCGGTAACATGGCAGTGGAAGCTGTTGCTGACATACTCTCTGTCGGAAACACCCTCAACGATGCCGTATTTCTTGCGGAACTGCTTGACCTGAAGGCCGCAGAGATTCTCTGCAGGAGTGCCGTAGATCGCATACAGGTTGCCGTCCTGCTCCTTGAACTCGGTGATCTTCTGGTTGATGTGCTCCATAACTTCCAGTGCGAAAGCGCCGTCCTCAACCAGAGACTTGCCGTTGTAGAGCTCCTGAAGCTCGTTTAATGCGGTGATACCGAAGCTTGCGGTCGCGGAACGAAGCAGAGGCTTGATCTTATCGGAAAGTGCAAGATGACCGCCCAGGAAACCGCCCTCGCAGTAAGCCAGAGGGTTGGTGGATGCGCGCATCTCGCCTAAATATGCATAGGTTCTGATGTGAAGCTGACGAATCAGATTCAGATAGTAATCCAGTACCTCGTAGAAGTCGCGGCTCTCCTTGCGGGACTTGGCAAGGATCATGGGAAGATGCAGGGAAACCGCACCGATATTGAAACGACCTACGAATACAGGGGGATCGTTCTCGTCTGCGGGATGCATTCCGCCTCTCTCATACCAGGGAGAAAGGAACGCTCTGCAGCCCATGGGAGATACGATCTTGCCGTACTGCTTGTACATGCTTGCCACATAGCCCTTGCCGGTCAGGCTCAGCCAGTCGGGATACATGGTCTTGGCGGAACACTCAACACCTGCCTCGAAAACGTCCTCAAGGGGCTTGCCGGGGCCGTGAAGGTTCTCGTCATAGAGGAATACGATCTTAGGGAAAAGAACGGGCTTCTTGCACTCTTTTTTACCCTGTCCTTTTCTGCGGACATTCAGCATGCTGATGGTTGCAAGCTTCGCAAAACGTCCGGTACCGGTACCTGCGGTAACGGTGATGAAGGGATAATCGCCGCGGCTGCTTGCTACGGTGTTGAACTTGTACTCCCAACCCTGGAAGCCCTGCTCAAACTCCTTCACAACATCCTTGTAGGAGATCTCCTCTGCCTTCTCGGGATCGATGCCGAGCTCGGTGTACTTCTCAATATTTCTCTTATAGGACTTCTCAGCGTAGGGCTCGAGGATCAGATCCACGCTGGGAACGGTAAATCCGCCGTACTGCTGGCTTGCCGCACTTAAAACGATATCGCCGATAACGTCGGATGCAACATCCAGGGTCTTGGGCTCGTTGTACCAGATATTGCCCATTTCAAAACCGCCGGTCAGAACACTCTGAACGTCGAACAGACAGCAGTTCATGGTATCTCTTCTTGCAGACATATCATGCACATAGATATAACCGTCGCGGCATGCCTGGATCTCTTCGGTGGTCATGAAGAACTTCTGATACAGCTCCTTGTTCAGCTGGTTGAAGATCAGGCTTCTCTTGGTGGAAACCAGTGCTGAGTCGGTGTTGGCATTCTCCTTGTCGCCGATGTACATGATGGACTGGCTCTTCTTGTAAACGTCATCCAGCATGCGGACAAAATCCTGCTTATAGTTGCGGTAGTCGCGGTAGCTCTTTGCTACGAGAGGCTTAACGCTCTCCAGTGCGCTCTCTACAATATTGTGCATGATGGGAATCGGGATCTCATCCACGCCAAGTTCGTTGACCTTGTCGACTACAAAGGCACAAATGTTGCGCTTCTCCTGCTCGGTAAACTGAGTCAATGCTCTGTATGCGCTCTTGCCGACTGCGTTGATTACTTTCTGTACATTGAAAGCCTCCTTGCTGCCGTCCTTCTTGATCACATACACATCCTTCTCCGGTCTGTATTCCATGCTGTAGTTCACATCATCTGTAACGATCTGATTAAAATTACTGCTCATTATCGTACGCCCCTTTCCACGGATGGTTCATCCCCGTTATCTGCTTTTAAAGGTATTGTACTCTATATATGGTGTAAGCACAAGTACAGTACTATATATAGTGTGTATTATCAGTATAATGAACAAGCCCTTGCTTGTCAATTAAAGCTCCGAAAAAAAACTAACAAAAAAGGCATCTAAATTTTAGATACCTTTTACGCAATTTAAAAACCGTCAATGATGTCATTTAACCAGTCTTTGTATTTTGTTCTTACACTGTCAGGCTTTACGATCTTCACCTCGCTGCCGATGCCGGACAGCCATCCAAAAAACTGTCCGCTGACGGAGACGGCCACTCTTGCCCGGAAGGTCTTATCTGTCAGAGGTCTGACGCTCACATCCTTGCCGAAGCGGTCAAGCACCACGCCGATCAGTCTGTTGGGGAACTCTAAAGTCACTACCTCGGACTCACCCGCATACATGCCGAATACACCGTTTGCATAGGTCGCAATGTCAGTCTTCTCGAACTGCTCCATGCCCTCTCTCGCATCATCCGACAGGGATACGCGGCCCATTTTGTCCACACGGTAATGCTTGATCAGGTCGTCTCCCGCATCGTAGGCTGCCAGATAATAGTTCTCGTCTCTCCAGATCAGCGCCCAGGGGCTTACCTTGCGGACGGTGTCATCGCGGGGCACCAGCTCCTTGTTCAGATTCCAGTCCATATAGCGGAAAGTGATCTGCCTGTTCTGAAGGATCGCCTCATGGATCACATCGACGCTGTAGTAGATGCTCTCGTTCTCTGTCTTGATTCTGCCGGCCACGTAGACCTGACGCTGCAGCTTGCCTGCCTCGTACTTGCCTGCCATGGATTCCAGTTTCTTGATCAGCTCGCGGCTCTTTTTGGTAGTAATGAATCTGGAGGACTGCACCGCATCAACCAGAAGCTTCAGTTCAGCGATCTCAAACTCTCTGCTTGCCAGATAATAGCCGCCGCCCTGACGGCTTGAGACCTGTAAGATATCGTAACCGTAGTCGATCAGTCTCGCCACATTGTCATAGATGCTCTTGCGCTCGGAATGAATACCATATTCCTTCAGGCGCTCGATCATCTCTTTGGTAGTGATGGGATGCTGTTCATCCGTCTCCTTTAAGAGATCCAGTATATACAAAGGTTTTAATTTCTGTCCTTCAAGACCTGCCATATCATGCCCTTTCTGCGCTGACGGCGGTGTAAAGTGAAGTGTAATGCTCTGTCAAAAAGAATGTAATCAGTCCGACTGCAGTCAGATTCGGGAATCGTAAGCTTCCGGCATTTAGATTCCAAGGATCCCGGGCAGTTCGTCGAGACACTTAATCTCGTAGTCCGGCTTATACTCTCCGGTGAACTCCCTGCCCTTTCTGTTGTACCAGCAGGTAGGGATACCGGCCATTGCGCCGCCCTTGATATCGCTGGTCAGGGAATCTCCCACCAGCAGGATCTTGCTCACATCCTTCTCCTCCACATGCTCCAGGCAATAACGGAAGAAGTCAATGTGAGGCTTATTGACGCCGACCTCCTCAGAGATAAACAGTCCCTCCATCAGATCGGACAGTCCGGATCTCGAGAGCTTGCTTCTCTGGGTGCTTGCCACACCGTTTGTGACGATGTATTGCTTCACCTTGCCCTGCATGCTGCGGCAGATGTCGATGGAGTTGTCAATGTAGGAAAAATAGACACCCAATGCTGCCTGATACTCCGCAAGGAAGGGCTTCACGTCGAAATCAAGCCCAAACTCCTCGAAAAGAGTGGTGAATCTTCCCGTCAGGAGCTGCTTCTTGGTCACAAGACCCAGTTCCAGCTTCTTCCAGAAGGAATCGTTGATCTCGGCATAGCGCTTATGAATCTCGTCGGTCAGTTCCATGCCGACGCTGCGAAAGCATTGCCTGAGGGCCATCTCCTGGGAATAAGGAAAGTCGAGCAGGGTGTCATCCATGTCCCATAAAACAGTAGTAAATCCAGCCATTTTGATGCTCCCGCTTACTCGTTGTCTTCTGCGATCGCAGCCTCAGCAGCTGCCTTGGCGCTCTTACGCTTTCTTAAGAAGATGCCCAGTGCAACAGCGGCACCTGCCACTGCCACGAAAATGATCAGCAGTAAAATATAAGTTGCAAGTGAATTGATCAGTCTCATTTCAAAACCTCTTTTCCGCACGAACCGTCTTCGTGCACGGTTAAAAGTATATCAATTTTCAAAAATCACGTCAAGGAAAGTGTCCCTTTTTTGTCTCTTAAAACTACTCCCGGACTCCTTCAACCGGGAAGTGCTGTGCCACTACTCCCAAACTCCTTCGGCCGGGAAGCGTTGTGCCACTATTCCCAAACACCTTCTGCCAGGAAACGCTGTGCCATATCTTCTGCGTTTCGAACCACCTTCTCATCATAGCCCATGATCTGCAGAAGCTTGATTGCATTTCTGGAGTCCGCCTTGCCCGTAAGAAGCTTGTAACTGAAGGATACATCGCCGTTTAAAATGGTCTCTGTAAAGTGATAATTGTCGTAATCGTCCTTCAGAAGCTCGGTGAGTTCAATGTCATGTGTGGCCGCAAAGGTCAGGAAATGCTCTCCCGCCAGGCTCTTTAAGATCTGCACCGCCGCAGCAATTCTCTCCACGGTGTTGGTGCCGCGAAGGACCTCGTCCACGAAGCAAAGCACTCTTCTTTCACTGTTTCGGGCTGCCAGAATACGCTTGATCGCCTTGATCTCCACAATAAAATAACTCTCGCCCGTACTGATGCTGTCGCGCAGAGACATGGAGGAATAGATATTGTAAAAAGGCGCCCTGTAGGCAGCAGCCGCACAGGTATGCAGAGTCTGCGCCATCACAGCGTTTAAAGCTACTGTTTTTAAGAAGGTAGACTTGCCGGAGGCATTGGAGCCTGTAAGCAGCACACCTTTTGGGGCCTCGATGGAATTCTTGACCGGATCGGTCAGGAACAGATGATAGCCCTCCTCCATCTTAAGGCTGTCTTCCCCGGTAAATTCAGGCACACACCAGCCATCCGTCATGGACTTTCTGAGAGCTCCGGTGGCAATTGCGGTGTCGTAGAGACCCACGCAGGTGATCAGCTCATCGATCCCGGCAATATTGGAGCGCACATCCTTTAACATGCTGTTAAACTGCATCAGATCAAAGTGCGTAGTCATCTTCAGATAGTCCATAAACATATCCAGGGGATTGCCGCCCAGATTCATGCCGTGGGTATTCATCCACGCAGCCTTCCTGCGAAGGGGTCGAAGGTGCTTTAAGAGCTCCTTCATGGCTGTGAAATCTTCCTCGCACACCGGGAACTTACACTTCACCAGCTCCTCACAGATCTCGATGAGACGCTCAATATAGTAGAAACTCACCAAATAGGGCTCGATCGCCTTTTTATCCTGAAAATAAGTGATGATATTGCAGCAGAGAAGCACCGCCAGGGCAAAAAGACCCACCGACAGCTTCACGAAACACAGCCCGATCACAGGGATAAACAGCAGATCGATAAGAGTCTGCTTTAAATTCTTGCGCTCACCCAGAATATCCAGCTGATCGATGTAATTATAAAGGGAATAATTGCCGGTATAGCCCAGTCTGTGAAGCAGAAGCTGCACCCTGACGCGGTCATCCTCATTAGCGGCAAAATAGCCCGTAAGCTCCTCAAAATGCGCAAGTTCCTCCGCCGACTGTTTAGGGGTTCTTAACTTGTAATAGAGGTACTCCTCTCCCGCTGCGCTCAAGGTAAAGTCTGCTCTTTTAAAAACATCGTCCATGGAAAGGTCATCCCAGGTGATGTCGTCGATACTGTTTTCTTCCTTATGCTTCTCATAATACGCAGGGATATGCACCTGTCGCTCCGGAGAATAGGTCTTCTCGCGGACCACACCGTAATTCTTATATAGACTCTTCTCGAACTCTTTTTCCGCCTTTCTGCGGGACATATATTCAAATGCAAAGATCACCAGCACAAAACCCAGAAGGGCCAGCGCCATAATAATGTATTCCATTACGACTCCTTATCAAACAAAAAGCCGGAGGAAAGAATCCTCCGGCCAGTTTTCCTCTATGGAGTTATTGTACCAAACAACCCTGCAAAGTGCAAGGTACGCTTCTTCCTACAGGAAGATGTACTTTAAGATAAACAGAACGGTCAGAACATACATCAGAACGCTGACCTTGTCGCGCTTAGCCTTGCCTGCACATACATGAAGGATGGTCCAGGAGATAACGCCCACTGCGATACCTTCGGAGATGGAGTACATCAGAGGCATGCAGATGATAGCCAGGAAAGCGGGAACTGCTTCCAGAGCGTTGTTCCAGTTGATCTTGGTTACGGATGCGATCATGTAGTAACCAACGATGATCAGAGCAGGTGCGGTCGCAAAGGAAGGAATGGTGAGGAACAGGGGGCTGAAGATAATTGCCAACAAGAACAGGATACCTGTGGTAATAGCAGTCAGACCGGTTCTGCCGCCCTCGGTAACGCCGGATGCACTCTCAACGTAGGTGGTGGTGGTGGAAGTACCGAGAATCGCACCGAATGCGGTTGCGATAGCGTCTGCAAGCAGAGCGCCCTTGATTCTGGGAAGCTTGCCGTTCTCGTCCAGCATATCAGCCTTGGAGGAAACACCGATCAGAGTTCCGAGAGTATCGAAAATATCAACGAACAGGAATGCAAATACGATCACAACCATGTCCATAATGCGCAGTGCGCTGAAATCTGCCTTGAATACCTGACCGAAAGTGTGGCCAAGGGAGGAGAAATCGAAGGAAACGATTGCGGAAGGAATTACGGAGTACATGCCCAGTGTGGGGTCGGGCTGATAGAGCTTCAAAAGCTCGCAGATGATGCCCAGGATCCAGGTTGCAAGGATACCGAACAGGATGCCGCCCTTGATTCTCTTTACAAGGAAAAATGCGGTGATCAGCACGCCGATCAGAGCAAGCAGAGCGCCCATACCAACGGAGGAGAAATTCTCCTTGAACTTCTGGTAGGTAACTAAGGTAGCGCCGTCAACAACAACGATCTTTGCGTTCTGCAGACCGATGAATGCGATGAACAGACCGATACCTGCGCTTACTGCGTTCTTCAGAGTCATGGGGATCGCATTGAAGATCGCCTCACGAACATTGGTAACAGAGAGAACGATAAAAATGATACCCTCGATGAAAACTGCCAGCAGTGCAGCCTGCCAGGAATATCCGTAGCCGATTACTACAGTATAAGCAAAATAAGCATTTAAGCCCATACCGGGAGCAAGTGCAAAAGGATAGTTAGCAAGTAACGCCATCATAGCGGTACCGATGAAGGATGCCAGAGCGGTTGCAAGAAGAACTGCATTGGGGTCCATACCGGACGCAGACAGGATGTTGGGGTTAACAGCCAGAATGTAAGCCATGGTCATGAAGGTAGTAATACCCGCCATGATCTCGGTCTTCACTGTGGTGTTATTCTCCCTGAGTTTGAAGAACTTTTCTAACATGATTTTACCCTCCTCAATGTTAGCTGCGGCGAGATACACATTCGCCTGATTTTAGAGAAAATATCTATGATGATCGGGAAAAACCCGCTTCATCCATTTTAAAAACGTAAAATGCTCTCTGTGAGGAGCCTTCTGAACATAGGTGCTGCCTTGTCGGCCGCCTCCTGTACCTCCTCGTGGGAAAGTTCAGTGTCGCTGATGCCTGCAGCCATGTTGCTGATACAGGAAATGCCGCACACTCTCATGCCGCAGTGTCTTGCAGCGATCGCCTCCACCACGGTGCTCATGCCCACCGCATCGCATCCAAGATGTCCAAGCATACGAATCTCCGCAGGGCTCTCGAAGGAAGGACCTGTAAGCTGCACATAAACACCCTCCTGCAGATCGATCTCAAGCTCTTTGGCACAGGTTCTGATCACTCCCTGAAGTTCTCTGTCATACACGAAGCTCATATCGGGGAATCTCACTCCAAGCTCGTCCAAATTGGGACCGATCAGGGGATTGGGCACAAAGCTTGAAATATGGTCCGTGATCATCATCAGATCGCCTGCGTGAAACGCTCTGTTTAAGCCGCCCGCAGCATTGGTAAGAAAAAGGATCTTAGCTCCCATCAGCTTCATCAGGCGCGCGGGAAGAACTACATCGGTGATATCATAGCCCTCATAATAATGAACACGGCCCTTCATGCACACAACGGGCACTTCGCCGATATAGCCGAAGATAAATCTGCCGTCATGTCCCGCTACCGTTGACACGGGAAAACCGGGGATCTCCCCGTAGGGTATCTCATATTCCACCCTGATGTTGTCGGCGTAGTCACCGAGACCGGAGCCCAGAACCACTGCGATCTTGGGCACAAAGGGAACGCGGGCTCTCAAATATTCATAACAGTTTTTCAGCTTGTCGTACGCTGCTCCCATGGGTTCTCCTTCGTTTCGGTTCGGGATCCGGGATGCGTTTTTCTAAAATCACACGCCGTCGGACCCGTTATACTCGCTTAAAAACAACAGTAATATTATACAAAAGATATGCCCGAAAAGCAATTCATTTGTTTTATTTCACAACATGTGCTACTATAATCAGTAGTTGTAAAAATCATTTCCCGGGAGTTTAAATACATGTCCGCACGGAGCAGAAACGAATCAACTTCATATGCAGCATACAGTGCAAAGCAGCTTGAAAATATCGTCTGCTTTCTTTATTTTGCGCTGTTTCTGACCGCAGGACTGCTCCTTATCTTCCACCAGCCCTTCGGCAATCCTCCCGATGAGTACAATCGCTTCCTGATCCCGGAATTTATCGCCGAAACAGGTCATCTGCCCATCGGTTTTGAGGAGAGCATCCGCATTCCCGGCTACGGTTTTTCCTACGCATTCCAGCCCATTCTCCCCTATATGATCCAGGGCTATCTCATGCGCTTTGTCAGAATGTTCACCGAAAGCCGATACGCACTGGTACTCACCGGAAGATTCGTTGACCTCATCTTTGGTCTTGTGATGGCGGTATTCGTACTAAAACTTGCCGAGCTTCTCTTCAAAGATGTGAAGCTTCGTTATCTTTTTGCTTTCCTTGTGATGTTCCTGCCTCAGAGCATTTTCGTACACACCTATATCAACACCGACTCCTGCTGTATGATGAGCATTGCCATGATGCTCTACGGCATCGTAAAGTGCATCCGGGACCGCTTCCGCACAATACCTTGCGTGGTTCTGTCCATCGGCATCATCTTCTGCGCGCTGTCCTATTACAATGCCTACGGCTTCATCTTAAGCTGCATTCTGCTCTTCTTTGCGGCTCATCTGAACAGAGAAAGCGCTTCCGGCCGCCTGAAGCTTGACGCCCGCTCCCTGATCGGCAAGGGATTTCTTGTATCGGTGATCGTTCTCATCGGCATCACCTGGTGGTTTGCAAGAAGCTACGTGCTCTTTGACGGAGACTTCTTAGGTCTTCGCACCCGCAACGACATGGCAAGCCTCTATGCCCTTCCCGCTTACCATCCCGATACCCGCGTCACCTGGCAGAATCAGGGTTACTCTGTGATCGACATGCTTAAGAGCTCCGATTTCCTGAATCTGTCCCTCTTAAGCTTTATCGGCATCTACGGTCCCATGGAGATGCCTGCGTCCATCTGGCTGTACCGTTTTTACAAGGTATTATTTGCCGGCGGTGTCCTTGCCTGTGTGCTGATCCCCGCCAAGCTAAAAAATTACAGCATGCCCGTTCTTTTCCCCGAGAGGAAGACCTTAAGACGCTTCTTCCACTTAAATATGCTCTTCTGCATGGTCATGCCCTTTGTCTTAAGCGTCTACTATTCCTATGCAACCGACTACCAGCCTCAGGGCCGCTATTTGCTGCCCATGCTGATTCCCCTTGCATATGTTATCGTGCGCGGTATTGAGAAGGCTCTGGTGATCCTTGCAGGTCCCATTCCTTCAGAGGACGAGATCGATCCGCAGTTTTCCTATGACCCTGCCAAAAACACCCGCGAACTGCTTGTAAGCCTGATTCCCATCGCGCTTACCGTTCTTATTGCAGTCTTCCTGCTCTTTACTGTCTTTGGCTATGCTCTGCCCTATTTTGACTCCGTACGGGGCGACTATTTTATGTAATAAATACATTGGCTCGTCCGACAAAAAGAGGTTCTGCCATGAAAAAACAATCAAAGAAACATAACCTGAAGAAAATGATCGGCTACTACAGACCCTACCTGGGATTGTTTGCAGCCGATATGTTTTTTGCGACGCTCTCCGCAGCCATCGCACTTGTCATCCCGCTGATCGTCAGATACGTGACGTCCAAACTGATCTACAAGGATTCCGATACGATCCTCAGAGAGATCGTTCTGATCACACTGGGTCTGATCACTCTCCTTGCCATTGATTTCGGCGCCAAATTTTTTATCGGCAATTACGGCCATGTCATGGGCGCCAAGATCGAATACAACATGCGAAAAGAGATCTTCGACCATATGCAGAAGCTCTCCTTCTCCTTCTACGACGACGCCAAGGTCGGTCAGCTGATGAGCCGCATCACCACCGATCTCTTCGACATTACGGAGCTTCTCCATCACGGACCCGAGAACGTGATCCTCTCCTTTTTGAAGATCACAGGTGCTCTGACGATCCTGATCTGCATCAATAAATATCTTACCCTTGCCGCTTTTGCCATTATTCCCTTCATGTTTGTTTTTGCTTACTTCATGAACATGAGAATGCGCAGAGCCTTCAAGACCAACCGTGTCAGGATCGCCGAGATCAACGGTCAGATCGAAGACAATCTCTCCGGCATCAGAGTCGTAAAATCCTTTGCCAACGAGGATATCGAGAATCAGAAGTTCAAGATCGGCAACGATAATTTCCTGGCCTCCAAAAAGACCAATTACGTCTACATGGGTCTGTTTCAGGCAGGTGTCAGCACCTTCACAGCCCTGATCCAGGTATGCATCATCGCAACCGGCGCAGTTATGATCGCCAAGGGTTCCTTAAGCATCAGCGATCTGATCACCTTCCTGCTTTACATCAGCGTATTTACAGAGCCCATCCGTGCCATCGTTGACTTCACCGAGCAGTTCCAGAACGGCTACACCGGCTTCGAACGCTTTCGTGAGATCATGGACATCGAACCCGACATCGTAGACAGCCCCAATGCTGTCATCATGGGTGACGTGAAGGGCGACATCACCTTTGACAATGTCTCCTTCCGCTATAACGATCATTCTCATACCATTCTCGATATGATCACCCTGGATATCAAAGCAGGCTCCTACACCGCTCTGGTGGGCTCCTCGGGCGCAGGAAAAACCACGCTCTGCTCCCTGATCCCCCGCTTCTACGATGTATCGGACGGTAAGATCCTGATCGACGGCGAAGATATCAGACAGTATTCCTTAAAGAGTCTGCGCGACCACATCGGCGTGGTTCAGCAGGAGGTATACCTCTTTGCAGGTACCGTCTATGAAAACATCGCCTACGGCAAGCCCGGCGCCACTAAGGAAGAAGTCATTGCTGCAGCCAAGAACGCCAATGCCCACGAATTTATCATGGCTCTGCCTGACGGGTACGAGACCGATATCGGTCAGCGAGGCATCAAGTTATCCGGCGGTCAGCGCCAGCGCCTGTCCATCGCAAGAGTCTTCTTAAAGAACCCTCCCATCCTCATCCTGGATGAGGCTACTTCAGCCTTAGACAACGAGAGCGAACACGTGGTGCAGGAATCCCTGGAGAAGTTAAGTCAGGGACGTACCACTCTGGTCATCGCACACAGACTCACCACCATCCGCAATGCCGAGAGGATCCTGGTACTTACCGAGGAGGGCATCGCCGAGACCGGCACCCACCAGGAACTCTTACAAAAGGGCGGCATCTACGAGAAGCTCTATCATATGCACATGTAGTTCATCGCTCGTCCCAGGCACGAATCGCTCGTCTCGGACATGAATCGCTTATCCCGGACACGAACTGATCAACGATCGGAACTGCCCCATTTTTACGTATCAAAAAAACGCTGAAAAGGTCTAACCCTTTCAGCGTTTTATTTTTCTCCCTTTTTACAAAAGTGTGTCTATATGCTAAATTTCAAGTTTCTTAACTAACACATCAGCTCGACAAACTGGAAGTTTCACTTTCTCCACATAGCTAAAAATCATTTGTCAATTTCCTTATCATACACCTTTTTCGAATATATAACTGCTACAACCGCTGCTAATAATAAATAAATCAACATAAATATTGTTCCAGTCATTCCACTTGTATATATAGATGTAATGATAGTCAATAGACCAGTAACAATAATACATATTGCACCAAAGCGATTACTCTTTCTCCACGTATCGTCATTATGCATACTCCAAACGGTTCGAAGTCCTACTACCGCATTTCGTTTTGCTTTTGTCATAAAATTTCCTAATACAATAAACATAATGCCACATAAAATACAGGAAACTTTTGCAATATCAATAGTAGCCTGAAAACTACCCGTATTTGCTTGTATCCATGAAGAATAAAGAATAAAATAGTGCATAATACCGAACATTATAGCCTGCGAAAGTCCTACAACACACAATACTTTTGCAGAAGATTTTGCTTCCATTTGTTCCTTTTCAGTTTTTGCTGTTATTGATTTTTTTTCAAATACATTGATTAGCAAATGCCAAAATAGTGTAATAAACAAAATAATTATCGGGAAAATAAGACTTTCTGTTTTACTTCCCCATCTGTCAGTATTTCCCTCCAAATCATGATGCATAGGTATAACATCCGGCATAAACTGTAGTACCACACTTGTGACTACAACTGGAATCATTGCTAATATCCACATTATTTTTTTCATCTCTTTTTTCCTCCAAACTGATTAACCCATATAATTAATTCATCAAAAACTGTAGTATTGATTTCGTAATAAACAAAGTTTTTTTCTTTATATTCAGATACTAAATCAGCACTCTTTAATAGTTTCAAATGATAAGAAAGTGCCGCTGGTGTAATTTGCAATTCTTCCGCAATCTCTCCAGCATTTAATCGTCCATTCTTTAGCATCGTAAGAATATCTCTTCTTTGACTGTCTGCTAACACTTTAAAAATATTTGTTTCTCCCATATCTCTTACCTATTTAAAATTTTCTTTAAATAGATATTAACACACCTTTCTTTAATTTACAAGAGGTATTTAAAAATATTTTTAAATAGAAAAAACACGCTGAAAAACCAACGTGTCCATTCTATCGATATTAAAAAAACAACTAACCAGCAGTAAAATTCAAATTTATAATCTTCTCTCATACTCCGCAATCAGCAATGGCTGAATCAACGGATATGTCCATTCTTTATCCACTATATTTTCCATAATTCAAATTAAAGAAACTGTCCAACAGTGAAAAATTGATATTCACCCCGTAACATTTTTTCTCAACCAATGTGCAACTCCATCATTGTCATTACTATCTATAACTTCAGTTGCAATCTTTTTTAACTCTGAAACAGCATTAGATGTTGCATAGCATTCATTAGCACTTTGGAACATCTCTAAATCATTTATTCCATCCCCAAAAACAACAACATAGTTACAATTGGTTATCTTTTTCAGTCGTTCTATGGCACTTGCCTTTGTTGCATTCTTTGGCATTATTTCGAGCCACTGCTCTCCAGAATACATATCTTTTTGATAAATACAGTGGTATTTGTCCTTATATTTTTCGTAAAATGGTAATATCTTTTCTGGTGCTTCAATACAGGTTATATAGAAGATATCTCCTTTTATCAATTCTTCTTCACAATCAACAATTCTTTTTCTTGCATCATTTCTAGATGCCATAAAATCCAAAGTTCCTTTCGAACTTTTTTGTGGATAATTTGAAAACCGTTCTTTTCCATCAATAATAGCATAAACAGTTGGATATATCCCCTGTTCAAACATTTCTTTTAATAGAATAGATATATCTTCATCCAAAAAGCTAGCATCCATTATCTCATGCGTTTGATTATCTACAATGAATGTTCCATTGTGAGTTATAATTGCGAGCTTAGCATCTAGCCTCTTTGTAACAATAGAAGAAGTCGCAACGCCTCTTGCAGTCGCATAAGAAAACACCACGCCTTTTTCGACTAGCGAATTTATTACCTTGATGGAATAATCTGAAATAGCTTGGTCGCTTCTCAACAAGGTACCATCTAAATCTGAAACATATAATATCTTCTTTTTCATTTATACCT
>JAZULD010000139.1:0-6649 GCA_045643625.1 Acetatifactor sp.
ATTACCCTCCGTGCCGCCATGCCCCCCAGGCTATATCCGGCATATATTTTTGATGCTCATCACATCACAATTTGACAACAAAAAAGGGAGTCGTCTTCGCCTCCCTCACAAGCTCCCCCAGTACGGCTCGAACCCACAACAACTCGGTTAACAGCCGAGTGCTCTACCATTGAGCTATCGAGGAATGTCACAAGTGTTAGTATAGTTTTTTACACAAAAAATGTCAATACTTCTCAGGAAAAAATAAGGGAGAGACGCGCTTGTCTCTCCCTCTGTTTCGAGTAAATTATGCGTTTACCTCGTTCTGCTGTGCAACCAGCTGATCTGCGCCGTATTTCTTACGAAGTGCGGGCTTCTCGATCTTACCGGTAGCATTTCTGGGAACGGGTGCGAAGATGATCTTCTTGGGTCTCTTGTAACGAGGCAGGCCCTTGCAGAACTCCTCGATCTCTTCCTCGGTACAGGTCATACCTTCCTTGATGGAGATGATCGCACCGGTGATCTCGCCGAGACGCTTGTCGGGAAGACCGATAACTGCAACGTCGCTTACCTTGTCAAATGCTGCAAGGAAGTTCTCGATCTGAACGGGGTAAATGTTCTCACCGCCGCTTACGATAACGTCCTTCTTACGGTCTACTAAGAAGATGAAGCCGTCGGGATCCATCATAGCCATATCGCCGGTGTAGAGCCAGCCGTCCTTGATGGTCTCTGCGGTAGCCTTGGGATCGTTATAGTAGCAGGTCATAACGCCGGGGCCCTTTACGCAAAGCTCGCCGACATCGCCCTGTTTTACTTCACCACCGTTCTCGTCAACGATCTTGCACTTCCAGCGATAGCCGGGAACGCCGATCGCACCAACCTTGTGGATGTTCTCAACGCCGAGATGTACGCAGCCGGGACCGGTGGACTCGGACAGACCGTAGTTGGTGTCATAGAGGTGATGAGGGAAGTACTCTTTCCAGTGCTTGATCAGTGAAGGGGGAACGGGCTGTGCACCGATGTGCATCAGACGCCACTGATCGAGCTCGTAATCTTCGATCTTAAGGTCGCCTCTGTCCAGTGCCTCCAGGATATCCTGTGCCCACGGAACGAGAAGCCATACGAGTGTGCAGTGCTCGGAGGAAACTGCCTCCAGGATCTGCTGAGGGGTGGTTCCCTTTAAGAGGACTGCCTTACTGCCTGCGCAAAGGCTGCCCATCCAGTGGAACTTAGCACCGGTATGATAAAGAGGAGGAATGCAGAGGAAAACATCGTCTCTGCCGGTAAGGTGATGACGCTGCTCCATCTGAGCCGCCTGAGTTAAGCTCTCATGATTGTGTAAAATAGCCTTGGGGAAGCCGGTGGTACCTGAGGAGAAGTAGATCGCTGCATCGTCCTCTTCCTCCAGACGAACCAGAGGGGGCTGGCTGGAGCAGTCAGCAACCATCTCGCGGTAGCTCTCTGCGAAGGTAGGGCATGCATCGCCAACATAGATCAGCAGTCTGCCCTTGCCGAGCTTTTCCTCGATGGACTCGATACGGCCGATGAACTCAGGACCGAAGAATAATACCTGAACCTCTGCCAGATCCGCACAGTACTGGATCTCGTCTGCAGAGAAACGGAAGTTAAAGGGAACTGCGATAGCGCCGGTCTTCAGGATACCGAAGTAGATAGGCAGCCACTCAAGGCAGTTGAACATCAGAATTGCAACTCTGTCTCCCTTGTTAACGCCGCGGGATAAAAGCATATTTGCCACACGATTGGCCTTCTCATCAAAAACACTCCAGGTAATCTCTCTTCTGTAGGGAGCTGCGCTGGTAGCCTGAACAAGGTCGTACTCCTTCCAGGTGGTCTTGCGATTGTCCGCCATAGTGGGATTGAGCTCGATCAGAGCAACTTCGTCTCCGTAGAGCTTGTGATTACGTTCCAAATAATCTGTAACCGGCATGTCGATCTTCCTTTCACATCATGTGCAGTAGCTGCACTTTATTACTTATCTTTATTTCTGTGCACTTTATTTCTTTAAATTGTTACGCTTTAATGCGTTTATCCATTAAAGTGCTTATTCTAAAATAACATATTCCGCTGCAAAAGTCAACGGATGTTCCTTGACAGGCGCCCTGCTTTCTTTTATCTTTGTATTGAAAATACAGCAAAAAAAGGAGTCTATGACCATGATCGTTGATTTCCATACACATACCTTTCCCGACAGTATCTGCGAGAAAGTCATCCGTAAATTAAGTCTCTTAAGCCGCACCAAGCCCTTTACTGATGCAAGCATTTCCGGGTTACTCGCTTCCATGAAGGCATCGGGCGTTGACTACAGTGTCAACCTTCCCGTTATGACGACCCCCGACCAGGTGGCCAAGATCAATGCCTCCACCATCGCAGGCAGGGAGGACAGCCTTGCCAAAGGCATCGTAAGCTTCGGCGGCATGCATCCCCTTTACGAGGATTACAAGACCGAGCTTAAGGCTCTCGCCGCAGGCGGCGTCAAGGGCATCAAGCTGCATCCCGCTTACCAGGGCGTGGACCTCGACGACATCCGCTTCCTGCGCATCATCGAGTGCGCCGCAGAGCTTGATCTGATCGTGCTGATCCACGCAGGCATCGACGTAGGCATCTACGACCACAACTACTCTTCCACCGACAGCGTTCTGAAGGTAGTCGACACCATTCATCCCGAGAAGTTCGTGCTTGCACACATGGGCGGCTGGGGCGACTGGGAGAACGTTGAGAAATACCTTGCAGGCGCTGACGTCTACTTTGACACAGCCTTCGCTGTGGGCGCCATCACACAGTCTCCCTTCACCGAGGAGAAGCCCATCCTGGCAGAGAACCTGAATCTCGCCGATTTTGCCCGCATCGTGCGCAAGCATGGCGCAGACAAGATCCTCTTTGCAACCGACTCCCCCTGGGAGGACCAGACAGACTACATCGGCCGCATCAATGCTGCCGACCTGACCGATACCGAGAAGAAAATGATCCTCGGCGGCAACGCTGCCAAGCTTCTGAAGCTTGTATAACCGCGTTTTGTCCTATAAGTCTCAAATTCACACAAAAAGGCTTTGCAATCTTTCGACTGCAAAGCCTTTCTTTTTGCTTTTTTGTAAAAATTACTTGTAAAGGTTTCTCTTGTCGATTACACGAACAGCCTTACCTTCACTTCTGGTGATGGTCTTGGGATCTACTACAGCAACGTCAACCTTGATACCGAGCATGCTCTTTAAGCCTGCAACGATCTCCTTAGCGCGCTGCTCCTTGGTCAGGGTAGGATTCTCAACCATTTCGGGAGTAAGCTCAACCTGAACCTCGATGGTGTCGTTGTTGCCGATACGGTCAACTACCATCTGGTAGTTAGCCTGGTAACCCTGGTTCAGCAGAACTGCCTCGATCTGAGAAGGCCATACGTTAACGCCCTTGATAACCATCATATCATCGCTTCTGCCGGTAGGCTTGTGCATACGGATATGGGTACGTCCGCAAGAACATTTCTTTCTGGTCAGGTAGCAGAGGTCACGGGTACGATAACGGAGAAGAGGGAATGCCTTCTTGGTGATGCAGGAGAATACCAGCTCACCGATCTCGCCTTCGGGAAGAACCTCACCGGTCTCGGGATTGATGATCTCGGGAATGAAGTGATCCTCCTGAATATGCATGCCTGCCTGCTCCTCACACTCGAAGGAAACGCCGGGGCCGGAGATCTCGGTCAGACCGTAGATATCGTATGCCTTGATGCCAAGTGCTTCTTCGATGTTGTGTCTCATCTCCTCGGTCCAGGGCTCTGCACCGAAGATACCTGCTTTTAATTTGATCTGATCCTTCAGACCGCGCTCAGCGATTGCTTCGCCAAGGTTTGCAGCGTAGGAAGGAGTACAGCAAAGAATAGTAGAACCGAGGTCGGTCATGAACTGCAGCTGTCTCTCGGTGTTACCGGAGGACATAGGAAGAGTCATACAACCAACCTTATGAGAACCACCGTTTAAGCCGGGGCCGCCGGTAAACAGACCATAGCCGTAGCAAACATGACAAACGTCATCCTTGGTACCGCCTGCTGCTACAACGGCACGTGCACAGCACTCTTCCCAGATATCAACATCTGCCTGGGTGTAGAAAGCTACAACACGACGTCCGGTAGTACCACTGGTGGACTGAATACGAACTACTTCGGACTGAGGAACTGCGAGAAGACCGTAAGGATACTGGTCACGCAGATCGTCCTTGTTGATGAAAGGAAGCTTGTGAAGGTCTTCGATACCCTTAATATCCTCGGGCTTCACACCGGCCTCATCCATTTTGCCGCGGTAGAAAGGAACGTTCTCATATACGAACTTAACCTGCTCTACCAGTCTCTCGCTCTGAAGTGCCTGAAGCTGCTCCAGAGGCATTGTTTCGATCTCGGGCTGATAATAATTAGCCATTTCGGGATCCTCCTTTATGTGTATTTTTATTTTTGATCTCCTCTTCCAAGGAGGAAGGCTTTCTGGTTCAGAGCAGCAAACTTGGCGGGTACGCACTCGTCGATCGCCTTCTGCCACTTCTCAACGGGAATGTCAAAATACTTGGACAGTCTGCCCATGAGAACGATGTTAACAGCCTTGGAGGAGCCTGCCTCCTCTGCCAGGGAGAGACAATCCATTGCATCTACTGCGATGCCCATCTCTTCCATCTTGCCGATCAGATTCTCAGGGTACTGCATTGCGCCTGTGATTACGGGCATGGGATCGATCTTCTGGGTATTGGTAACGATCCTTCCGCCTTCCTTCAGGCAGTTGAGATAACGTGCTGCCTCGAGCTGCTCAAAAGAAACGATAAAGTCAGCCTCGCCGCGATCGATGATAGGGGAATAAACCTTCTCACCGAAACGTACATAGGTTACTACGCTACCGCCTCTCTGGCTCATGCCGTGTACCTCAGATACCTTTACATCATATCCTTCAGATAAAAGCAGGTGTCCCAGTAATTTGCTGGCAAGGAGGGAACCCTGTCCGCCAACACCTACGATCATAATATTCTTAGTCATGTTATCCTCCATTTCAGACAGCGTCTGCCTGTTCTCTTACTGTAATGCGTTCAGTCTGCACAGCTGTTTGCAAACGCCGCAGCCTACGCAGAGAGTGGTGTCGATACAAGCCTTGCCGTCCTTCATGCTGATTGCGGGACAGCCGAGACGCATACAGGACTTACAGCCGACGCACTTCTCGCAGTCTACCTTGAGAGGTGCCTCATGCTTCACGTACTTGAGCAGTGCGCAGGGACGTCTGCTGATGATAACGGAGGGAGCTGCTGCTGCAAGCTCTTCCTTCAGAACAGCGTCACACTGTGCAAGATCGTAGGGATCTACTACTCTTACACGCTCATAACCCATTGCGCGGCAAAGAGCCTCAAGGTCGATCTTACCTGCGGGGTCGCCCTTGATGTTATAGCCGGTGGTGGGATTCTGCTGATGTCCGGTCATACCTGTGATGGAGTTATCCAGGATGATAACGGTGGAATTACTCTGGTTGTATGCGATGTTTGCAAGGCCGGTCATACCGGAGTGCATGAAGGTGGAGTCGCCGATAACAGCAACGGTCTTGCCTTCGCTCTCCTCGCCGAGAGCCTTGTTGAAGCCGTGGATCGCACTGATGGAAGCGCCCATGCAGAGGGTCATCTCCATTGCGTTTAAGGGAGCTACGGCACCTAAGGTGTAGCAGCCGATATCACCGAGAACGGTGCACTTATTCTTGGAAAGGGTGTAGAACAGTCCTCTGTGAGGGCAGCCTGCGCACATTACAGGGGGTCTGTTGGGAAGATTCTCATCGATCTTCTTGCATGCGGGAATCTCTACGCCAAGCTTCTCAGCGATCAGGTTCTGGGAGAACTCGCCCTCGATGGGAAGTACGTCCTTACCGGTCACGGTGAGGCCTAAGGTCTTGCAGTGATTCTCGATGATGGGATCTAACTCTTCTACGATCACAAGCTGATCTACCTTAGCTGCGAAGTCAAGGATGAGCTTGGTGGGAAGGGGATTGACCATACCGAGCTTTAAGATGCTTGCCTTCTCGCCGAATACTTCCTTCACATACTGGTAGCTGGTGGAGGAGGTGATGATACCGAGCTTGGTATCGCCCATCTCTACTCTGTTGAAAGCACAGTTCTCAGCCAGTGCAGCAAGCTTTCTGGTGCGCTCCTCTACAAAAGGATGACGACGGATCGCGTTGCCGGGCATCATAACGTACTTGGGAATGTTCTTCTCGTAAGTCTTAACTGCGGGTACCACGCGCTCGGAGAGCTCAACGATGCTCTGGGAATGAGCAACTCTGGTAACCATCTTGATAATAACGGGAGTGTCGTACTCCTCGGAGAGTTCGAATGCCAGCTTGGCGAACTCACATGCCTCTGCAGAATCGGAGGGCTCTAACATGGGAACCTTCGCTGCGATTGCATGGTGGCGGGAATCCTGCTCGTTCTGAGAGGAATGCATGCCGGGGCCGTCGGCTACGCAGATGACCATACCTGCATTAACGCCGGTGTAGGAACAGGTGTACAGAGGGTCTGCCGCAACGTTCAGACCAACGTGCTTCATACCGCAGAAGCTTCTCTTACCTGCAAGGCAGGCACCGAATGCCACTTCCATGGCAACCTTCTCGTTGGGAGCCCATTCAGCATAAATCTCATCGTATTTTAC
>JAZULD010000140.1:0-2102 GCA_045643625.1 Acetatifactor sp.
CTGCTTCTGTCCGCCGGAGTGCTCGCCGGGCGCATGCTCCAGCAGGTCGTGAATGTTCACCAGCTTCGCCACACTTGCCACTCTCTCGTGGAGCTCGGGATCCGGAATGCAGTCGTTCTCCAGAGCAAAAGCGATATCCTCCGCCACAGTAAGACCGACGAACTGGGCGTCAGAATCCTGCAGCACGGTGCCCACATGCTTGGAGATCTCAAAGAGGGACTGCTCGCTCGAGGGCTTGCCCGCGATCTTCAGACTGCCTGTCATCTCGCCTCTGTAGGAAAAAGGGATCAGTCCGTTGATGCAGTGCGCAAGAGTAGACTTGCCGCAGCCCGAGGGGCCTGCGATCAGGATCTTCTCGCCCTTACGGATCTCAAGATCGATATCATACAAGGTGGGCTTGGCCTGGGCTCTGTACTGGAAGCCGAACCCTGCAAAGCTGATAAGGGGTGTGTTCATAAAAATTCTCCGAAAAATCACATTGGGCGACGGAAAAACCGCCGCCCAAGCTTAGTAGTCTTTTGTATAAAAAATTAGTTCTCTGCGTTTAAGCTGCCCTTCTTGGGAATAGCCTTAGCATATGCGAAGCAGAGGATGGTACCAACGATAGCGGTTGCTACGATGTTGATGCCTGCGCTTACGAGACCCTGCACAAATACCTTGTTAGCGGGCTCTGCGTACATAACGATGTCAAGAACGGGTGCGATCACTGCCCATGCAAGTAAGTGAGCGATGATCTGGCAAACGTTGAAGCCGATGATGTCCTTCTTGCCGAACTCGCCGTCCTCAACCTTGATGCGGCTGGAAGCGAGACCAACAACGAAACCGAAGAATGCGGAAGAGATGACCCAGCTCCACCATACGCCCCAGCCATAGCTGAAGTCGATGAAGAAGTGACCGATCAGACCTGCAAGAAGACCTGCGATGGGGCCAAAGGTCACAGAGATAAATGCCAGAAGACCGTACTGAATGGAAATGTTGGTATCCGGAATACCGCTGGGGATTGCAACAAAACGACCGAGCACGAAGAACAGAGCTGCACCGATACCGATCGCTACGATAGTCTTCACTGAAAACTTTTTCATAACATGATTCTCCTTATTGTGTTTGATATAAAAATGGTCAGGGCAAACGCCCATACATTGATATTATCTAATATTCCCGCCGTTTTTGCAACCCTGAAATTGCATGTAAAAACGCAATTCCGGCGCTGAAATCCGGCTCTCCGGAGCCTCCGAATACGCCCGGGAAGACTCTCTGAGAATGCCGTGCCAAAAACTCCGTTTACGCCTCGTCCCAGGCATCTCCGACGAAGCCCTCGATGACGCTTGCAGACGCCCAGGGCATCAGTGCAAACCAGGTGCCCGCAGGGGTGCCGTCGGGATATTTTTCCACCACGAGACCTTCACAGAAGCACCATCTCTCGCTCATCCAGCCCTCAAAACCGTAGCCGTATTCGCGCTCGTAGGTGTTGAAGGTCTGCATGCCCCAGCCCAGGGTATCTTTGATGCGCTCCGACACATATGCGTCGTTCACGTGCTTCACGTAATAGAGCATATCGTCCACCACGGTGCTTGACATGGGGTGAATGTGAGGGTTGGCTGTGGAGGTGATGCTGCCGCCTGAGGAGCTCCATCCGATCTCCTTTAAGGGCTTCACCTTCACGGGGGTATTGTAACCGAGCTTAAAGGTCAGCTCATAGTAAATTGCGTCTCTCAAATGCTCCAGATACTTCGCCTCGCCGGTTAAGACATGCATCAGTCTTGCCGCTCTGATGTAGGCCAGAACGCCCTCTGAATCCACTGCCTTGTCGGTGTCAAGAGGTCCGCCGTAGCACTCGACCTTGGAAATAAACGCATCATAGTAGTGCTGTTCGCTCTTAATAAGGCCCGTAAGATCGCTGTAATCGTTCGTTACCTGCGCATACATGGCTGCTGCCGCAAGACACCACGCGCCGCTCATGGAGTCATACTCCAGGGCGGAACCGTCCTCCTCGGACATGGAGAAGGGGTACTCGTCCACGGTGTTTTTCAGGGTGGATAACTTCTCCACAACAGGCTTCACAAAAGAGATCCACTCAGCGTGTTCGCCGCGGCCCATCTCCT
>JAZULD010000141.1:0-4471 GCA_045643625.1 Acetatifactor sp.
CGAGTGTTTGATCTGCATCAGAATATGCTGAATGACGAACTGAAAGCATATGATGTGGTCTATCTGACCGGTGGGAGGACTTCTTATCTGCTAGATAGAATCAATGACACAGGATTTCGTGACACACTGCTGACTTATATCCGGAACAACGGTTTTGTAATTGGTGTAAGTGCGGGAAGCATTATCTTTGCCAATAATCTGCCGGGAAACCTGGAATTGTTGGACACGAATCTAAGCGTTCACAGCGAAGTGAGCAGTTATACGGGAAAAGTAGCTTTTCCACTGATTAGAAATATGAAGCTGTCGAATACAGCAGCTATGCTTATACGGAGAATACCTGATGAAGTCGTAATCATTGATGGATGAGGCGGAATGTATAGCTGAGTGATAATGCCGATGAACGAGCATTTTTCGTATTAATTCATTAAAAACGGGAAGGAGGCCTACCATGCCGGAATTCGACAGAGAAAAACAGAGCGATTTTATGATCGAGCAGATCAAGGACCGCCCCATCAATAAGAAAAAACTGCTGCGCCGCATGCTGACCACCATTATCATGGCGCTGATCTTCGGTCTGGTGGCAAGTCTGACCTTCCTGTTGCTTCAGCCGATCCTGAGTAAGTGGATCAACCCAGAGGAGAAGCCACAGATCGTGGTCTTTCCCGAGGACCCCGAGGAGATGAACCCCGAGGAAATGCTTGCGGACTTTATTTTCTCCGAAGAGGAGGAACTGATCGAAGAGGGCCTCACCGACATCAGTCAGGTGGAGCAGGCTCTTGCGGGAATGTTCCGCAGCCGCAGCAATTTTGAGCAGGCCTACTCGACCATGGCCGGTTTCGTCAGCGACCTGAAAAGGAGCATGGTGACCATCACCGGAATCTCCGACGGCAGAGACTGGATGGACAACCTGAAGGAGGATGTTAACAGAACCAACGGTGTGGTCGTTGCCAACAACGGTATCGAGCTTCTGGTGCTGGCGGACTACGAGCCCCTGAAGGGCGCCGACAGATACATTCTCTCCTTCTTCGACGACACCCGACTTGAGGTGCACTTACAGCAGAGAGATATGGCCACAGGACTGGCTGTTTTCACCATCCGTCTGGACAGCAGCCTCCAGGAATATGTGGAAAAAGATGTGCGCATAGCGGAGATTGGCTCCTCCAATTCCAGGAATATCGTGGGCGTTCCCGTGGTTGCGCTGGGCAGTCCCATGGGCAACGCGGACTCCATCGGCTACGGCATGATCGTGAGCGCCGAGGACAGCGTGTCTCTGGTGGACATGAACTGCAAGATCCTGCAGACCGATATCCCCGGCAGCAGGAAGGCCGGCGGCATGATCTTTGACTTGAAGGGCAGACTGCTCGGAATCATCAGAGATAACGGCAGGAAGGATGACCTGAAGAATCTGATCGCCGCCTACGGTATCAGCGATCTGAAGGAGCGTGTGCAGCTGATGAGCAACAACAGCTCCATCGCATACATGGGCATCGTCGGAAGCAATGTTCCCATCAGCGAGCATGAGGACCACGGCATGCCTTACGGCGCTTATGTGCAGGAGGTCATCATGAATTCTCCCGCGATGATGGCAGGCATTCACCAGGGTGACGTGATCACCGAGGTGGACGGACGAAGCATCCAGACCTTTGCGGACTATGCGGATATGCTGATGTCCCACAGCGTGGGCGAGCACATCGGAATCACCCTGATGCGCCGCGTGCAGGACGATTTTACCCCCATTAATTTTATGCTCGATGTACAGAGCAATCCCTTATCACAGGAATAAATTTTTCTTTAGAAAGCAGGAAAAAACATGAAATTTATCAAGGATCTGAAAGAGGGCGACCGCGTTTTTGACATTTATCTGTGCAAACACAAGCAGAGCGCCCTTACCAAGAACGGCAAGCCCTATGAAAACGTGACCTTACAGGACCGCACCGGCACATTGGAGGCCAAGGTGTGGGAGCCCAACAACCCCGGCATCGATGATTTCGATTCCCTGGATTACATCGAGGTATACGGCGAAGTCACCAATTTCATGGGCGCACTTCAGGTCAATGTAAAGCGTATCAGACTCTGCAGGGAGGGCGAGTACGATCCCGCAGACTACCTGCCCGTCAGCTCCAGAAATATCGACGACATGTACAAGGAGCTTCTCGGCATTATCGCAACCATCAAGAACGCGCCCTTAAAGGAGCTGCTTGAGAGCTTTTTTGTGAAGGACGAGCGCTTTGTGAAAAAGTTTAAAAACTCCTCCGCGGCCAAAATGGTGCACCACGGCTTCGTGGGCGGACTGCTGGAGCATACCTTAAATGTTACCAACCTCTGCGACTATTACTGCAAGGCATACCCGATCCTGAAGAGAGACCTGCTTCTGACTGCTGCCATGTTCCACGACATCGGCAAAGTGAGAGAGCTGTCCGCATTCCCCGAGAATGATTATACCGACGAGGGTCAGCTGCTCGGACACATCGTCATGGGCGCCCAGATGATCGAGGAGAAGGCGAACACCATTCCCGGCTTTCCCAAGGAGACGCTTCGTCAGGTGCAGCACTGCATTCTCGCCCATCACGGCAAGTACGAGTACGGTTCCCCCAAGCTTCCTTCACTGATCGAGGCGGTTGCCCTGAATTATGCGGACGACACCGACGCTAAGCTTGAGACCTTCAAGGAGATCCTTGAGAACAACGAGGGCAAACAGGATTGGTTTGGCTACAACAAGCTCTTCGAGACCAATCTGCGCGCGACCCGACTGAACTGATAGAGAGGATACTATGGAATATCAGAAAAATCAGCCGATCACAGTCACCATCGAGGACATCGGCATCGACGGTGAGGGTATCGGCAAGATAGACGGCTTCCCTTTTTTTGTCAAAGACGCAGTGGTCGGAGACACCGTGGAGGCGAAGGTCGTTAAG
Organism: Acetatifactor sp.; assembly: GCA_045643625.1. GTDB lineage: Bacteria > Bacillota > Clostridia > Lachnospirales > Lachnospiraceae > Acetatifactor. Next base: position 2,916 of record JAZULD010000141.1, read on the forward strand.
AGTAAAAAGAATTATGCATATGCACGTCTGGAGAGGGTGATCACACCTTCTCCTTTTCGTGTTGAACCTGCCTGTGCCTTCCACAGACAGTGCGGCGGCTGCCAGCTGCAGGCCTATTCCTATGAAAAACAGCTTGCGTTCAAGGAGCGCAAGATCCGCAATAACCTGATCCGCATCGGCGGCTTCTCCGAGGAGGAGATCGACGCGGTGTCTGAACCTATCGTTGGTATGGAGCAGCCCTTTCACTACCGCAACAAAGCCCAGTATCCCATCGGTACCGGCAGGGACGGGGAGCCTGTGGCAGGTTTTTACGCGGGAAGGACCCACTCCATCATCGCAAATACAGACTGCCTTCTGGGCGCGCCCGAGAACAAAGAGATCCTGGAGATCATCTTAGACCACATGCGCCGCTTCCACATCCCCGCTTACGATGAGACAAGCGGACGCGGACTGATCCGCCACGTGCTGATCAGAAAGGGCTTTACCTCCGGACAGATCATGGTCTGCCTGGTGATCAACTACCGCGGCAAGAGCGCGAAGGAGTTTCTTCCCGGACAGGAGGAACTCTGCGACAGACTGAGCAAGGTGGAGGGCATGACCTGTATCAGCGTCAGCATCAACACAGAAAATACCAATGTGATCATGGGTCTTGAGATCCACAACCTGTGGGGCGAGCCTACGATCACAGATACCATACATGTCCGCGATATGGACAAAGAGGGCTATCCCTTCACCGGCGACGAGCTTCAGTTCCACATCTCGCCCCTCTCCTTCTACCAGGTGAACCCTGTGCAGACCGAGAAGCTCTACAGCCTTGCGCTTGAGTACGCAGGCCTGACCGGCGAGCAGACCGTGTGGGATCTCTACTGCGGCACCGGAACCATCTCCCTGTTCTTAGCAGGCAAAGCGAAGAAGGTCTACGGCGTTGAGATCATCCCCGAGGCCATCGAGGACGCAAGAGCCAATGCGCGCAATAATTGCATAGACAACGCGGAGTTCTTTGTCGGCAAGGCAGAGGAGGTTCTCCCCGCCTTCTACGAGAAGGCGCAGAGCGAGACCGGTGAGTCCGACGCCATGCTTCATCCCGACGTGATCGTGGTGGATCCCCCCAGAAAGGGCTGCGACAACGATTGTCTTCAGACCATGCTTAAGATGAGACCGGAGCGCATCGTCTATGTCAGCTGTGACTCCGCCACCCTTGCCCGCGATCTTCGCATCCTCTGCGACGGTGGCTACCGCCTTGAAAAAGTGCGCGGCGTGGACCAGTTCGCAATGACCGTGCATGTCGAGACGGTTGTCCTCTTGTCTCGAGCCTGGGGTGAGACTATAGGACGATTGTCAGAGTGACAAATTTGAATTTGTGGAATGGATAGATGATTATTTGCGGTTTGATAAGGATGTGTATAGTGTATGAGAGAGGAAGTCAATGAAGAAAGTGATAATCCACCAATAGGAATTATTCTTTGCACAGATAGAGATTTTCTTGGAGCAGAGTATGCATTAGGTGGCTTAAATAATAATATATTTGCTTCAAAATATACCTACGTTATTCCTGA
>JAZULD010000142.1:0-5220 GCA_045643625.1 Acetatifactor sp.
GAGAGATGACAAGGATGTCATTTTATATGTGGGCAAGGCCATCAACCTGCACAACAGGGTGCGCTCCTACTTCCGGGAGAACATCGGCCGCGGACCCGCCATCGACAAGATGGTGAAGCTGATCGCCCGCTTTGAGTACATTGTCACGGACTCGGAGCTGGAGGCGCTGGTCCTGGAGAACAACCTGATCAAGGAGCATTCTCCCAAGTACAACACCCTGCTTAAGGATGACAAGACCTACCCCTACATCAAGGTCACCGTGGGCGAGCCCTTTCCCAGGATCCTTTTTTCCAGGACCATGAAGAAGGACAAGTCCAAGTACTTCGGTCCCTATTCCAGCGCGGCGGCTGTGAAGGATACCATCGAGCTGTTGAACAAGCTCTACAGACTGCGTACCTGCAACAGGTCCCTGCCCAGGGATATCGGCGCGGAGAGACCCTGCCTGAACTATCACATCAAGCAGTGCAATGCGCCCTGTCAGGGATATGTGGACTGCGAGGCGTACAGAAGCCAGGTGGCAGGCGCTCTGGAATTCTTAAACGGCAACTACGGTCTTATTCTGAAGGACCTGGAGCGTCAGATGCTGGAGGCGGCGGAGCGCATGGAGTTTGAGGAGGCCGCCAAACTGCGAGATCTCCACGCCAGCGTCAAGAGCGTGTCCCAGAAGCAGAAGATCACCGACAGCGTGGGTGAGGACAAGGATGTGATCGCCCTCTACAGAGATGAGGCGGAGGCCGTGGTGCAGGTATTTTTTGTGCGCGACGGCAAGCTCATCGGCAGAGAGCATTATTATATGACCAATGTGGCTGACAAGGCCAGGAACGAGATCCTGGAGGATTTCGTGAAGCAGTTCTACGCGGGAACCCCTTTTATTCCCAGGGAACTGCTGCTGCAGTACGAGATCGCGGAGACCGAGCTCATCGAGACCTGGCTCTCCGACAGAAAGGGCGCGAGAGTGTACCTGCGCGTGCCCAAGATCGGCAGCAAGGAGAAGCTTGTGGAGCTGGCTGCCCAGAACGCAGCCCTTGTATTAAAACAGGACAGAGAGAAGTTAAAGAGAGAGGAAGGCCGCACCATCGGTGCCGCCAAGGAGCTGGCGAAGATCCTCGGCATGGAGCGCCTGGAGCGCATGGAGGCCTTCGATATCTCCAATATCAACGGTTTTGAGAACGTGGGAAGCATGGTGGTCTTCGAGAAGGGCAAGTCCAAGCGAAGCGACTACCGCAAGTTCCGCATCCGTACCGTATCCGGCCCCGACGATTATGCCTGCATGCGTGAGGTGCTCACCAGACGTTTCCGCCACGGCCTGGAGGAGATGCGGGAGCTCGACGAAGAGGAAGACAAGCTCTTCGGAAGCTTTACCAGGTTCCCGGACCTGATCATGATGGACGGCGGACGAGGCCAGGTGAACATTGCACTGGAGGTGCTTGCGGAACTTCGCCTGAACATCCCTGTCTGCGGCATGGTCAAGGATGACAACCACCGCACCAGAGGCCTGTACTTCAACAATGAGGAGCTGCCCATCGACACTCACTCCGAGGGCTTCAAGCTCATCACCAGAATTCAGGACGAGGCTCATCGTTTTGCCATCGAGTACCACAGATCCCTGCGCACCAAGGGCCAGGTAAAATCGGTACTGGATGACATCCCCGGCGTGGGACCCGCCAGAAGAAAAGCCCTGATGAGACATTTTGCCTCCCTGGAGGACATCAAGGCCGCTACGGTTGAGCAGCTTAAGGAGATTCCCGAGATCGACGAGCGCACAGCCCGCATGATCACAGAGTTTTTTTCGGAGTAGTTCTTTACCGCCAATAATTCAGTATGATACAATGAGTTCGATTAAAATCGACTTTCGACCTGCCGGAGAACCGGCGACCAATATACAACGGAGGTATGACTTATGGCAACAATCGCCCTTACACGAATCGTCGACAAAATGAAGTTAGAGTGCCTGACTCCCGACATCGACATCAGCAAGATCCGTATCATTCAGCCCGATATCAACAGACCCGCTCTGCAGCTTGCAGGCTACTTCAAGTGTTTTGACGCAGCCCGTCTTCAGATCATCGGTCTGGTTGAGTACAGCTACATGGAAGGGATCGACGAAGAGACCAAGGAAGAGGTCTACGACGAGTTCTTAAGCTACGACATTCCCGGTATTGTTTTCTGCCGTGACCTGCAGCCCGAGCCTCTTTTCCTGGAGATGGCCGAGAAGCACAGAGTACCCGTATTCGTGACCAAGAAGGCGACCTCCGTATTCATGGCAGAGATCATCAGATGGCTGAACGTTAAGCTCGCTCCCTGCATCTCTATCCACGGCGTACTCGTCGATGTATACGGCGAGGGTATCCTGATCACCGGCGAGAGCGGCATCGGTAAGTCCGAGGCAGCCCTTGAGCTTGTTAAGCGCGGACACCGTCTGGTAAGCGACGACGCAGTCGAGATCCGCAGAGTAAGTGAGGAGACCCTGATCGGAAGCGCACCCGATGTCACTAAGAACTTTATCGAGATCCGAGGCATCGGTATCGTTGACGTTAAGGCACTGTTCGGTGCTTCCTCCGTTCGTGAGACCAGCAGTATCGACCTTGTTATCAAGCTCGAAGAGTGGAACAAGGAGAAGGAGTACGAGAGAATCGGCTTGGAGGATTCTTACATCGAATACCTGGGCAACAAGGTTGCCTGCCACAACATCCCCATCCGTCCCGGCCGTAACCTGGCTGTGATCTGTGAGTCCGCAGCTGTTAACCATCGTCAGAAGAAGATGGGCTACAATGCCACCGAGGAGCTCTACAAGCGTTTACAGAACTCCATGAACCGCAGAAGAGAAGAGGACGAAGAGTAAAAAATAACAGGAGGCAGACCATGGGAAACTATGCGATTGGAGTAGATATCGGCGGCACCACCGTGAAAATGGGTCTTTTTGACACAGAGGGCCGTCTGCTTGACAAGTGGGAGATCCCTACCGTCAAGGAAAATAAGGGCAGCAATATTCTGCCCGACGCGGCGAAGAGCATCGTGAAGGTGCTTGCAGAGAAAAATATCCCCGTGTCCGAGATCGAGGGCATCGGCGTGGACGTCCCCGGCGCGGTGGACGACAACGGCGACGCTGTCAACGGCGCAGTAAACATCGGCTGGGACGTGTTCAACATTCCTGCTGTGATGAGACAATATATCGATGTACCGGTCAAGGCGGCGAACGACGCCAACGCTGCAGCTTTCGGCGAGATGTGGCAGGGCGGCGGCAAGGGCTATAAGGACCTTGTCATGGTCACCCTTGGAACCGGCGTGGGCGGCGGCATCATCGTAAACGGTGCCATCGTTGCGGGCGCAACCGGCGCAGGCGGCGAGTTCGGCCACATGCATATCAACGACGAGGAGACCGAGGAGTGCGGCTGCAAGAACAAGGGCTGCATTGAGCAGTACGCTTCCGCAACCGGTATCGTGCGCCTGGCAAACAGACGCCTGGCAAAAGATGATGCACCCAGCGTGCTTCGTGAAAAGCATTTAAGCGCCAAGGCTGTTTTCGATGCAGTGAAGGCAGGAGATAAGGTTGCCGTTGAGATCGCAGAGCAGTTTGGCGATTACCTTGGCAAGGGACTTGCCGCAGTGGCAGCAGTTGTGAATCCCGAGGTCTTCGTCATCGGCGGCGGTGTCTCCAAGGCCGGAGACATCCTCTTATCCTTTGTGGAGCCCGCATATATGAAATACGCTTTTTCAGGCTGCAGAAAGGCGAAGTTCGTTCTTGCTTCCTTGGAGAATGATGCGGGAATCTACGGCGCAGCGGGCCTGATCCTCAGATAGGACGATTCAGAGGCGAAAGAAGAGAGACAATGATCGGTAGTGCAGTATTGGAAGCCTTAAAGGGCTATGTACGCGAAGAAAATATATTTTTGCAGGAGCCCATGGCGGCACACACCACCTTCAGAGTGGGCGGCCCTGCAGAGTGCCTGGTGATCGTTGAGACCGTAGAGGAGCTTGTGAAGGTGCAGCAGTACCTGAAGAAGGTCGAGATCCCCTATGTGCTCCTCGGCAACGGCAGCAATGTGCTGGTAAGCGACGAGGGATTAAAGGGCATTGTCCTGAAATTCGGCGGCGAACTGACTAAGGTCACCGTGGAGGGCACACAGATCACCGCGGGTGCGGGCGCTACGCTTGCACAGGTCGCAGCGGCAGCGAGGAAGCATTCCCTCACAGGCCTTGAGTTCGCAGCCGGCATCCCCGGTACTGTGGGCGGCGGCATTGTGATGAATGCGGGCGCTTACGGCGGAGAGCTGAAGCAGGCAGTGAAGACAGTCACCCTTGTAAGCCCCGAGGGAGAACTCCTTACACTGGACAATGCGTCCATGGAATTCGGCTATCGCACCAGTATTCTGAAGAAACATCCCTTCCTTGCAGTAAAGGTCACCTTTGAACTGAAGGAGGGTGAGCAGAGCGAGATCACAGCCCTCATGGAGGATCTTGCTTTTCGCAGAAGAGACAAGCAGCCCCTGGAATTTCCCAGTGCGGGCAGTACCTTTAAGCGGCCGGAGGGCTATTTTGGCGGGAAGTTGATCCAGGACGCAGGCCTGGCTGATTATCGCGTGGGCGGGGCATCCGTGTCCGGCAAGCATTGCGGTTTTGTAGTCAGCGATGGAACCGCCACTGCGGCGGACGTGACCGGTGTGATCCGGGATGTGCAGAAGAAAGTTCTGGATCAGTTTGGTGTCTCCCTGGAGACGGAAGTGATCTTCGTGGGAGAGTTTTGAACAGCGAAAAATCAATGAGAGGAGGAAGACCATGAGGCTGGTGATCGTGACCGGAATGAGCGGCGGAGGAAGAGCCACCGCGATGCGTATGCTGGAAGATGCAGGTTATTACTGCGTGGACAATATGCCGGTCCCTTTAGTAGAGAAATTCATGGAGCTTCTGAATATGCCGGGCAATGAGATCTCCAAGGCCGCCCTGGGCCTGGATGTGCGCGGCAGTCACGATTTTACCGAGACCACAGAGATATTGGATGATCTCAGGGATCGCGGTTATTCTTTTGAAATTCTATTTATGGATGCATCGGACCAGACGCTTTTAATGCGTTATAAGGAGACCAGAAGAATGCATCCGCTGAGCACCACCGAGGATCCGTCCATCGAGAACGGCATCCGAAGAGAGCGCCAGATTATGGCCGGCATGAAGAAACGTGCCGATTATGTGATCGATTCCTCCAAGCTTCTCACCAGACAGCTG
>JAZULD010000143.1:0-4266 GCA_045643625.1 Acetatifactor sp.
TCGGGCTCGTGGCAGACCATTAAGATGCTGCCCTTGTACTCCTTGAGCGAGCGCTTCAGCTCTTCCTTGGCATCCACATCCAGGTGGTTGGTGGGCTCGTCTAAGAGCAGTAGATTGGTATTGCGGTTTAAGAGCTTGCACAGACGAACCTTGGCCTGCTCGCCGCCGCTTAATACCTTGACCTTGCTCTCGATGTGCTTGGTGGTCAGGCCGCATTTTGCAAGGGCGGAGCGCGCCTCGTACTGGGTGAAGCCGGGGAATTCCTGCCAGAGCTCGTTTAAGCAGGTGTTGTCGCCGCTGCCGCTCATCTCCTGCTCAAAGTAGCCGATCTCCAGGTAATCACCCTGCTCGACAGAGCCGGAGAGGGGAGGAATGAGACCTAAGATGCTCTTTAAGAGGGTGGTCTTACCGATACCGTTGGCACCGGTGAGCACGATCTTCTGGCCTCTCTCCATGGAGAGATTTAAGGGGCTTGACAGGGGATCGTCGTAGCCGATGATCAGATTCTCGGTGGAGAAAATGATTCGGCCGGGAGTGCGGGCTTCCTTAAAGTGGAACTCGGGCTTGGGCTTCTCGGCTGCAAGCTCGATCACGTCCATCTTGTCTAATTTTTTCTGGCGGGACATCGCCATGTTTCTGGTGGAGACGCGTGCCTTGTTGCGGGCAACGAAGTCCTTTAAGTCTGCGATCTCCTTCTGCTGACGGTTGTAGGCAGCCTCCAGCTGGGATTTTTTCATGGCGTAGACTTCCTGGAACTTGTCGTAGTCGCCGACGTAGCGGTTCAGCTCCTGATTGTCCATGTGGTAGATCAGGTTGATAACGCTGTTTAAGAAGGGAATGTCGTGGCTGATCAGAATGAAAGCGTTCTCGTACTCATTCAGGTATCGCTTCAGCCACTCGATATGCTCGGCATCCAGATAGTTGGTAGGCTCGTCGAGGAGCAGAATGTCGGGCTTCTCAAGCAGGAGCTTGCCCAAGAGGATCTTGGTTCTCTGTCCGCCGGAGAGCTCGGTCACATCTCTGTCCAGACCGATGTCCGCAAGGCCCAGGGCTCTTGCAACTTCCTCCACCTTGGAGTCGATCATGTAAAAATCATGCATGGTCAGAAGGTCCTGCAGGGTGCCCATCTCCTCCATGTAGGCGTTGAGCTCCTCTTCGGTTGCCTCGCCCATCATATCGCAGAGCTCGTTGATCCTGTTTTCCAGAGCGTAGAGGAAATCAAATGCGCTTGTCAGGACGCCGCGGACGGTCATGCCCTTCTGCAGCACGGTGTGCTGGTCCAAATAACCTACGCGCACATTTTTGGCCCACTCGATCTTGCCTTCATCGGGCATTAATTTGCCGGTGATGATATTCATAAAAGTAGACTTACCTTCGCCGTTGGCTCCGATCAGACCGATGTGCTCGCCCTTTAACAGGCGGAAGGATACATCGTTGAAGATCGCGCGGTCGCCGAAGCCGTGGGTCAGATGTTCTACGGTTAAAATACTCATAAATGATCCTTTCTGTGAGTTGTAATGGGTATCAAGGGAAGTATACCTTATAGGTGGGCGGGAACGCAAGGGGAAGGATGAAAATGTGCCCGCAGGGACTGTTTTATGGTATAATTGCAGTGGGAGATGTCCGCATGCGCGGACCTTATGAGAATTATGGAGAAAAAATATACGATCGTCACAGGTCGCTTCGAGACCGGAACAGAAGAGCAACGCGCAGCATACAGCGCATTGTTTGGGGAGGAAAATACAGCACAGCGTTTTGAACTGTATTTTCACAGATATAATATCATTCACGAGCTGGGACATTGTCTTCTTGACCGTGAGGGGATTCGGATGTCACCTGTGGCGGAAGAGATGTTCGTCAACGAGTTTGCTGTAACTTACAGAAGGACCGTGGGCGATCACGAGATGCTTACGGAACTTGAAAAACTGCTGCAGGAGAGCCTGTCCCGAATTCCCTGTCCCGTGCCGGAGGGCAGAGACTTCACCGGATATTTTGAATCGATCTGGGGCAGCAGGGAATTGCAGAGCGTGGCAGTGTACGGATATTTTCAGCTGCGCAGCGTCCTGGAGGCATTGAAGTGCAGGAGGAGCATCGAGGAGATCCTTGCGGAGGCCGGAATCAAGGTGAGAGCGGGTGAGGGCAGTTCGGAATCCGCAGAGAAGATTGCAGATGTCTACGACGGCGCTCCCGGAGAGGATCTTTCAGAAGGCTGCGAGGACGATGCCGGCAAAGCACCAAAGTACCCCTCGAATCATGCGTCAGTGAATATGCACGCAGAATTAAACCGGGCGCTTGCATACCTGGAATGTCTTGGCCTTGGACGATTGGAGGCCGCACTTGAGATCGTGGACGATCCAACGGTGCAGTGTGTGCGTGTCTCCTGAGTAGTAAACAATGTAACCGAATAATAGATCACAAACCGGAGGACAGATATGCGGTCATGCTCCAAAAACTGATCGGCTGCAGCTCCTTCGATGAAGCCGACCGGATCATCAGAACAAGCCTGGCAGAGATAGAAAACATCGTTTTTTAGAAAATTTACGAAATGCAGATTTCGGTTTTCGGTGCAGATCCTGCCTCAAGTTGCGAAAGGGGCGTCGCTATGCTATAATCAAACGACGAAGTGCGGATGTCATCCGTCTTTGGCTAAGACAGACGTTCTGCCGCAGGAATCGAAACGTATGACAGCGACAAGACGTGACGGCTGCGAGGCATGGCAGCGACGAACCATGACAGCAACGAGACGTGGCGACGAGGTATGGCAGCGGAAAGGGAAACAATTTGGCGAAGATCGAGACAGTGGTTTTTGATATGGACGGCGTGCTGTTTGACACCGAGAGGCTCTGCTACAGATGCTGGTGCGAGGTGGCGCCCGAGTTTGGTGTGGGCGACATGACCGATTTTTTCCCGAGCTGCATCGGACGAAACGAGACCGATGTGCGGGCTCTGTGCGCGAAGCACTACGGTGAGGATTTTGACTTCGATCTTTTCCATGACACAGCTTCGGTGCGGTTCCACAGGCACATCGACGAGGAAGGCGTGCCTGTGAAAAAAGGCGTGCGCGAGATCCTTACGTTTCTGCGGGAACGCGGTGTACGCATTGCGTTGGCATCCTCTTCCAGAGAGAGCACTGTGAGGAAAAACCTTGCGGGTGCCGGAATCGAGGAGTTCTTCGAGGCTGTGATCACCGGCGACATGGTGGAGCATTCCAAGCCGGAGCCGGACATTTATTTAAAGGCATGTGAGGCATGCGGCACGGCCCCTGCGCTGTGCATGGCGATCGAGGACTCGCCTAACGGAATCCGTTCCGCCTACAGGGCGGGCATGATGCCTGTGATGGTGCCGGATATGCTGCCCGCTGATGAGGAGATGCATAAGCTTAGTTACAGTGTGGAGAGCGATCTCCTTGCGGTAATTAAGTTGGTCGAGAGGATTCTAAAGTGCTGACGCACTCGGTCCGATCGAGGGAAGCATGTGTAAGAGTGAATGAGAAATGTGCTGACGCGGGTGATTTGATAGAAGAGATCCTACTTCCCGGTGCAGCCGGCAAATGTATCCTGCAAACGCAGAGAATAGACAGATGCGAAGAGACTTACCGCTAGCGTAAGGTTTTAAATACAGAAGAAGGGACCTGTATCCCGGATAGGAGCAAAACAATGGCAGATTTAGGTATTCCGCGGAATACGATAGACATTTTACAGAAGTATAATTTTAATTTTCAGAAAAAGTTCGGACAGAACTTCCTGATCGACACCTCCGTGCTTGAGCGCATCGTGAATGCAGCCGAGATCACGAAGGAGGACTGCGTGCTGGAGATCGGTCCCGGTATCGGAACCATGACCCAGTATCTGGCAGAGCAGGCCGGCAAAGTGGTAGCGGTCGAGATCGACAGGAACCTGATCCCCATTTTGAAGGATACCCTGGCAGCATACGACAATGTACGCATCATCAACGAGGATATCCTGAAGGTGGACATCCAAGCCCTGGCCGAAGAGTTAAACGGCGGCAAGCCCATCAAGGTGGTTGCGAACCTGCCTTACTATATCACTACCCCCATCATCATGGGTCTCCTTGAGAGCAGAGTGCCCTTAAAGAGCATCACCGTCATGGTCCAGAAGGAAGTGGCGGAGCGCATGCAGGTGGGCCCCGGAACCAAGGACTACGGCGCGCTTTCCCTGGCAGTGCAGTACTTCTGCAAGCCCGAGATCGTGGCCAATGTTCCCCCCAACTGTTTTATCCCCAGACCTACCGTGGGCAGTGCGGTGA